>SKSI01000065.1 GCA_007123065.1 Bacteroidales bacterium | reverse complement strand
GTGCCGATCCGGAACAGGATGAGGTAAAACAGGTAGAAAAAAACCTGTGGAAAAAAATTCGCACAAAATGCATTGAGGGCCGCAGAACCGGTATAGGGATCACTGCTGAAGGTGATATGCTCGCCGCGTTGGGTTATCGCTACGGCACCAATGAAGCAACCGACTTCTCCGTCCAAATCCACAAAACACTCGCAATTGAAGCATACCGGTCGTCCGTGAAACTGGCTGGCTCAAGAGGTGCCTTTCCCGTTTATGACAGCAAACGTGAGGCCGATAATCCATTTATTTTGCGGATCAAAGAAGCCGACCCGGAACTGTATGATGAAATGGCAGCAAACGGTCGCCGCAACATTGCATTGCTCACTATCGCGCCAACCGGAAGCGTGTCAATCCTTACACAAACCACATCCGGTATTGAACCCGTTTTCATGGTGGCATACAAAAGACGCCGGAAGGTGAACCCAAACGACAAAAACGTGCGTGTCGATTTTGTTGATGAGGTTGGCGACCACTGGGAAGAATACAATGTGTTTCACCATAAATTTTTAGAATGGCTGAACGAAAACGGCTACGATATTGATGAAGTCAAGCACATGAAGGAATCCGACCTTCAGGACATCATTCGACGCTCACCCTATTACAAGGCAACAGCAAACGATGTTGACTGGCTGGCCAAGGTACACATGCAGGGAGCCGTCCAGAAGTGGGTTGACCATTCCATAAGCGTTACCGTAAATGTTCCGGGTGATGTCACCCGGGAACTCGTGGGGGAAATATATAAAACCGGCTGGGAAAGCGGTTGCAAAGGGATCACGGTATACCGCGACGGCTCACGCTCGGGCGTGCTTGTGAAAGACAACAAGAAAGAGAATGAAAACGAGTTTAAGGAAACCGAAGCCCCCAAAAGGCCAAAAGTGCTTGAAGCAGAAATCGTCCGGTTTAATAACGATGACGAAAAATGGCTTGCCGTTGTAGGCCTTATGAACGACAGACCATATGAAGTCTTTACGGGTAAGGCCGAAGGGTTTTACCTCCCGCCTTCCATCGAGAGGGGTTGGGTAATCAAAAACAAACTGAAAAGCGGAGAAAAACGCTACGATTTCCAGTTTCAGGACAAAGACGGCTACAAGGTTACAATAGAAGGATTGTCAAGATCATTCCACAAAGAATACTGGAATTATGCCAAACTGATATCCGGTATTTTACGCCACGGTATGCCCCTCCCATCTGTCGTTAATGTAATTGATGACCTCAGTCTGCACAGCGACCGGCTCCACACCTGGAAAAACGGCGTGGTAAGAGCTCTGAAGAAATTCATCGCAGACGGCACCAAAGCAAAAGGGAGGATCTGCAACAACTGCAACCAGGAGTCGGTGATCTACCAGGAAGGATGTCTTACCTGTTCAGCCTGCGGCGAAAGCAAATGCGGTTGATTGAGCTGAGATTAAGATTAAGACTAAGGTTAAGATTGAGATTGAGCAGGTTTGCTGTTTAGCTCAGGTATATGTATTCTCCAACGCCGATTGGAAGGTTTAGTATAAACCACACGAACAATAGCACAAGCCACATAAAGAACAGAATAATGGCATATGGAACCAGCAACGAGACAATCGTACCGATGCCGATGTTCTTGTTGTATTTGTGGATCCATCCAAGCAGCAAAGGAAAATAAACATACAATGGGGTGACACAGTTCGTAATTGAGTCGCCAACACGATACATGAGCTGCACGAATGCCGGACTGTAATTCAGTTGTGCCAGCATCGGTATGAATATCGGTGCAAAAATGGCCCATTTCGCCGATCCGCTACCAAGAAATATATTCAGTACTGCAACCAATATCATAAACAACACGAAAAGCAGAGGGCCTGTCAGGCCTGTAGACTGTAAAAAATCGGCACCCGTGATGGCAAGTATGGTATCTAAGTTCGACCAGCTGAATAAATTGATAAACTGAGCAACCACAAGCATCAGAACAATGTATCCGGACAGTTCTTTCATTCCATACTCCATCTGTTTCAGGATGTCGTTCGGTTTTTTAATAGCTCCGGTTGCTTTCCCATAAAAATATCCCGGAATCGCAAAGAAAAAGAACAATATAGGTATCAAGCCACGCAAAAACGGTGATGGCACGATTCCCCCGGTTTCCTGGTTTCGGAGTGGCGCACCTGCCGGTGCCACCAATAAAACAATTACAACAATATACAACAGCAAAGCCAAACCGGCACGTTTCAGACCTTTTTTCTCTTCCGGGGTCAACTTTCCATCGTGAACTTCATGATCAAACTCACCAAGAATAGCAAACTTCTGACAACGTGGTATGGTATATTTTCTAGCTATAAAAGCACCACCAAAGGCCAGCAAAACGGTAGAAGCAATCATGAAATACCAGTTGGCTGTTGCACTTACTTCCATCCCTCCCGGCATCTGCTGGGTGATTTCCGTACTAATCCCTGCAAGCAATACATCCGTGCCTGCAATAAAAAAGTTTGCAGTAAATCCCGCGGTGGCACCGGCATAGCCGGCAACAAGTCCGGCGATTGGATGCAAGCCCATCTGTGTAAATATCAGGGCTGCAATTGGCGGCACAATCACAATTCCGGCATCTGATCCAATGTTTCCGCACGCACCAATGATAAAAATCACAGGTAAAACAACTTTCTTAGGCACGGAAAAAGCGATGGTACGTAAAGCAACTGCAAGCAATCCGCTGCGTTCTGCAATCGAAACACCCATCAGCATAACAAGCACAAGTCCAAATGGAGCAAAATGAGCAAAGTTGGTAACCACCTCTTCAAGGAATCGCCGCAATCCTTCTCCGGATATGAGGTTTTGCGCTTCTACCAGTGAACCGTCATCAGGATGAACCGCGCTAACTCCAAAAAAAGCAGTTATCCCGCTCAGTACAACAATCAAAATACAGATCCAGACAAATATCCAGAAGGGATGCGGAAGTTTATTGCCCATCTGCTCAATCCACCGCAATACCCCTTTCGAAGCCGTATCGGGTTCCATATTGATGTTTTCCTGATCCAATTGGTGCTTGTTATCTGTCTTCGCCATAATCTGATCGTTTTGGTGTTAATTATTTAGAATTATTCTAATTAAACTTATACTTATCAGCTCTTTAGGGAAAACGCAAAAATAACATTTTAACCGTTTCTTTTACAGGATTTCTTTTTTGCCTGTGGAATTCATTAATACAGTAAAATTTTGTGCAGTATTTGGTGAAACTTTCCCACAAGCGTGGGACAGGTGCGTAACAAAAAACGGCAGCCTCGTTTTATTGATGCTGCCGTTGTAATCTGCTTTATTAAAAAGCCTATTCTTCTTCTTTTTGTTCTTCTTCGTAGGCTTTCAGGAGTTGTTCCTGCACGTCCATAGGAACTTGCTGGTATTCGGCATACTTCATGCCATATGTGGCACGCCCGCTTGTTAATGAACTCAGGCTGGTTGAATACCTGTTCATTTCAGCCAGCGGAACCTTTGCCTTAATTTTCTGGTAATTACCTTCACTTTCCATCCCCATGATCAAAGCGCGCCGGCCCTGAAGGTCGGTCATGACATCACCCATTTTTTCTTCGGGCACCATAACTTCAACATCATAGATGGGTTCCATAATTTTCGGGCCTGCGTTTTTGAAAGCATCTT
>SKSI01000155.1 GCA_007123065.1 Bacteroidales bacterium | reverse complement strand
TTATTTGATGGCGATAGAGGTTGGTTTTCAAAGGTATGATCTGGGAACCGAGAACTGGGAGCTGAGAACTGGGAGCTGAGATCTGAGAGCTGGGTTCTGAGGTTTTGCGGCATAAAAGCATCAACTAAACAGCCAAACCTTTATAAACACATGAAACATAAGCTTTTGGTTATAACCGGTCCTACCGCGACCGGGAAAACGCGACTGGCCGCCAGGGTGGCTGCCGAATTGGACGGCGAGGTGATCAGTGCCGACTCCAGGCAGGTTTACCGGGGTATGGATATCGGTTCGGGAAAAGACCTTAGCGATTATTCTGTGGATGGCCATGTGGTTCCTTACCATTTGATTGACATTATGGATCCCGGACAGGAATACAATGTATATGCCTTCCAGCGCGATTTTCTGGATGCCTTTAAAATAATATGTGCCGAAAACAAACAACCTGTGCTTTGTGGCGGAACCGGTCTGTATATTGAATCAGCAATCAGCAAATACCGTCTGATCAAAGTGCCTGAAAACAAACCGCTGCGGAAAATATTGGCAAAGATGGACATGAATATGCTGATCCAAAGGTTGAAATCGATGAAAATCCTGCATAATATTACAGATATTTCGGATCGTGACAGACTTGTAAGAGCAATTGAAATTGCTGAATATGAAAAGATTCATCATGAAGAGCGTATGGATTATCCTGATTTTGAGTCGAAGGTGTTTGCCATCCGGTTTGACCGGGAAGTTTTGAGAGCGCGCATCACGCAGAGGCTTCAGCAGCGACTTGATGAAGGGATGATCAAAGAGGTGGAGCAATTACTGAACAGCGGATTGAAGCCGGAACAGCTTCTTTTTTACGGACTGGAGTACCGCTATGTTACCTTGTTTCTGACCGGCCGGATCGGGTTTGACGAAATGTTTCAGCAACTGAATACTGCCATCCATCAATTTGCCAAGCGACAGATGACCTGGTTCAGGCGCATGGAGCGGAAAGGGACAGAGATTATTTGGATAGATGGCTCTTTATCTATTCATGACCAATCTCGGCAACTTTTCCGGAATATTTAAATATTACTGTATCTATTCGATTATAAAATATATGTTTATTTAATCACCCCCCCCCTTTTTTTTATCTTTAACAATAAAATAATATAAAAAATTTACGTATACCCTTAATATTTTTAATAGCTTTGCAATAAATATTAAATTATATTATTTATGACAAACAGACTGAAATCATTAAGGGATGCTTTAAGGCATAAGGCAATAACGCATGAAACGATATCGCCGAAGGTATCTGAATATTATGGCAAAGATGTTTTCTCAAGACAAGTAATGCGTGATTATTTGCCTTCGGATGTTTACACGCAGATGACTGATTTACAATTTTCGAAGCAACAGCTCGATCGAAAAACTGCAGATATGGTTGCGGCTGCGATGAAAGCCTGGGCGATATCAAAGGGTGCTACCCATTATTCTCATTGGTTCTTACCATTAAATGGTGCAACAGCGGAAAAACATGATGCATTTTTTACACCTACTGGCTCGGATACATCTATCGAACAATTTGATGGTACTCAGCTTATTCAGCAAGAACCTGACGCGAGCAGTCTGCCAAGCGGAGGACTAAGGAATACATTTGAGGCCAGGGGTTACTCTGCATGGGATCCTTCTTCCCCTGCTTTTATTCTTGAAGGCACCTTGTGCATCCCGACGATTTTTATATCATACACAGGGGAGGCGCTTGATCATAAAACTCCTTTGCTCAGGACATTAAACTGTCTTGATGAAATTGCGGCAGAAGTTTGTCAGATGTTCGATAAAAGCATTACTCAAGTATATGCTACTTTGGGATGGGAGCAGGAATATTTTCTTGTTGATGAATCTTTATATTTTGCGCGCCCGGACCTAAAGTTATGTGGAAGAACATTATGCGGACATACTCCGGCTAAAGGTCAGCAATTGGAGGATCACTATTTTGGTGCTATCCCCGAGCGTGTTGCATCTTTCATAAAAGACTTTGAAATGGCCGCCTGGCGATTAGGGATTCCCGTAAAAACCAGACATAATGAAGTGGCACCAAACCAGTTTGAATTGGCTCCGGTTTTTGAGGAAGCAAATATTGCCATTGATCACAATCAGCTGATCATGGTGCTTATGGAAAAGTATGCGCGAAAGCATTTTTTTCGTATTCTGTTTCATGAAAAGCCTTTTGAAGGAATAAACGGCTCAGGGAAACACAACAACTGGTCATTAGCAACCAACACCGGAAAGAATTTATTAAGTCCGGGGCATACTCCAAAAACCAATTTGCTGTTTCTGACCTTTTTTGTAAATATCATTAAAGCAGTAAGTGCTCATGCTCCATTACTGAGAGCTGCGATAGCTTCTGCAGGAAACGATCACCGGCTTGGAGCAAATGAAGCCCCACCGGCAATTATTTCAGTATTTATAGGAAAAGATCTTAATAATGTTTTAAACGATATACTTAAAAGGGTCAAAGAACGTAAGATGACACCGGATGAAAAAACCCAGCTTAAGTTTAACATTGGTAAGATTCCGCGAATCATTTTTGATAATACGGATCGTAACCGAACCTCACCCCTGGCATTTACCGGCAATAAATTTGAATTTCGGGCAGTTGGAGCTTCTGCAAATTGCGGCCCGTCAATGATTGTTTTGAATACCATACTCGCGGATCAACTGAAACAATTCAAAAATGAAGTTGACCTATTGCTAAACAAAAACATTCCAAAGGATGAGGCCATTTTCCGCATATTAAGAAGGTACATTAAAGATGCTCAATTCATTATTTTTGAGGGGAATAATTACAGTGAGGAGTGGGTAAAAGAAGCAGCTAAACGAGGTTTGTCAAACGTTACAAATACGCCAGAGGCTCTGGAAGCTTATCTTTTGCCAAAAACCCTTGCTCTCTTTGATAAAAACAATATCCTTTCCAAAGATGAATTGCATGCTCGTTATGAAATAAAGATGGAATCTTACTCCAAGGTACTTCAAATTGAATCCAGGGTATTGGGTGATCTTTCCGGAAACCATATTCTGCCGGCTGCAATCCGATACCAAAACATATTGCTGGAGAACATAAAGCTATTAAAACAGGTTGTTCCTGATGCTGATGCCAGTGAACATGTCACTCTGGGCCTGGAAACCATCGGAAAAATATCAGAACACATTGTTCAAATCAAAAAGCTGGTTGCAAATATGATTGCTGAACGAAAACAGGCAAAATTAATTGAGGATTCTGCAAAAAAAGCATACTTATATCATGAGCGCATAAAGCCTTTGCTTGAGCAAATCAGATATCATGTTGACAAGCTTGAGGTTTTGGTAGAGGATCGTTTGTGGCCATTACCCAAATACAGGGAGCTCTTGTTTATCAAATAAATGACTTCCTGTTGGGGTTTATATCCGGTAAGAAAACCCGATACCAAGCAGCTGTCTGGTTTGGGTCTTTTGAATGGTATCATGGTCATACAAAAGATGGAAAAGGAAACTTGCTGTTAAATAGTGGTTTATCTTTAAATTGACAGATGTTTCCCAATCAACATTGGTATTTTTCCTGTTGTCCTTTTCATTATCCACCAGATTGTTGAACAGGGTAAGTCTTGATTCAACAATAACATCCTCAAAAACTTCCTTACTAAACATGAAGT
>SKSI01000007.1 GCA_007123065.1 Bacteroidales bacterium | reverse complement strand
TTATATACCTTTTCAGCAGCATACTGCATCATATCCGGCGACATAAACTGACCCTTTTTGATATTGACCACTTTGCCGGTTGAGCCTGCAGCATGTAGCAATTCAGTCTGGCGGCATAAAAATGCGGGAATTTGCAAGATATCGACGAATGCTGCGGCCATTTCAGTTTCCGAAGTGGTATGAACATCTGTGAGAACAGGGATGTCAAGATCCCTGCGGATACCATCCAGAACCGACAGTGCTTTCTTATCACCAATTCCGGTAAAACTGTCTCCTCTCGTGCGGTTGGCTTTTTTGTACGAAGCTTTGAAGATAAAAGGGATATTAAGCTTTAGAGTAAGTTTAAAAATATGCGCTGCAATGCGAAATCCCATTTCCTCACTCTCAATCACACAGGGGCCTGCAATCAGAAAAAACGGCTGATCTTCATCTGTTGATGGCTTCAGGATCCTTGACAGCGAGTTATGCATAGCCGGTTATAAGTTTCTAAAGAACTTGTTCGATATTGCCTTTCCCTTCACGGATAACCACAAGTTCTTCACCGGTACAGTCGAGCACCGTTGATGCCTGGTTGTCGCCAAAACCTCCGTCAACAACCATATCAACCAAAGCTTCATATTTCTCGTGGATCAATTCAGGGTCGGTGGTGTACTCCAGGATCTCGTCATCATCATAAATCGAGGTGGAGATGATAGGGTTGCCAAGTTCACGAACAATATCCCTTACAATGTTGTTTTCAGGAATTCTGATTCCGACAGTTTTTTTCTTGCTCTGGAACAGTTTGGGAACATTGCTGTTGGCATTCAAAATAAAAGTGAAAGGCCCGGGTAAAGCCTTCTTCATCACTTTGTAAATACTTGTGCTGAAAGGCTTTGTCAGTTCTGATATGTAACTCAGGTCATCACAAATAAGAGAAAAATTTGCTTTCTCTGCTTTGATGCCCTTAATCTGGGCAACACGCTGCACAGCTTTGGACTGACGAATATCGCAGCCAAGGGCGTAAACCGTATCTGTCGGATAAATGATCACACCTCCCTGGCGGAGACAATCCACAACAAGTTTTATAAGCCTGTGACTCGGGTCTTCTGGATGAATCTTGATAAGCATGGCCGGATGATTAAGTATAATACGCAAAATTACATTTTATCCTGTTATTTCCAAATATCCCGGCATGTCACACCAATTAAAGCTAAAACATTAACTTTGTCGTCAGTTTCTTTTGTTGTTTTCATAGCAATATGCATTCCTTTCTAATGGCCTGTTTCCGGATTACTAAATATATAAAGATCAGCGTTTTTCTTTTCTTTTTATGCACGCAGTGGGTGCTTGCATCTGAAAAACATGTTACGTTTGATAAACAGGTACAGCAGGTTTTCTCCTTTAATCCTTATCCTGATCAACAAGCAAGGGTTGTCAATGATATGTTGCTGCTGATTGCCGAAGGATCAGGAAAACTCAGGGCATTCACCGGTTATCGATTTAACGCTGACTTGATTCTTCATATCCATACTCCAGGCGATAATAAGCATCTGTTGACCATATTTCAGGAAAACAAACGGATTAGTGGAGATATGTATTATCGTGATTTCAGTATGGAACATGTGCTGATTCCTGACAGGGCGGATTTGGGCATCAGGATTACCGATGCCGCTGGCGTTGTGGTCTTTGAATATCAATACGAAGCTTTAAGTGTTGCTGAAGATGATGAAAAATGGTTGGATACCTCCTTCTTTTATAATGGCAGAATTGATGATCTGGAGGTTGAAATTACCAATATTCATTTTTATTATGATGAACGGATGCAGGAGCGTATGCTGGATTGGACAAATGCTCTTGAGTCGTATTATGCAGCATCTGAACAGCTTGAATGGATTCATTCTCAAATTGAAGGTCTTCATGCAGATAACCCCGATAACTTGTTACTTGATGAGTTTATTCTTTGTGATGCAGAATCGGCAATGGCCGCGATCCAGCATGCACCCTTTCACAACTGGATCGATATCGAAAAGAATGATCCCGAAGGGATATTTTCTGTTTACAAGGAGCTGTTCGTAAGGTTGAACGCACTTCGTGTGGATTTTAACCATTCCATTACGAACATTGATTCATTGTTTTTTGAATATGGTTTGATGCATTTACCAGATACTGTACCTGATATATCCAGGGATTATTTTATGTCAGCCCTCGCCTACAACCCGTTTTATATTCAAAGCCACCTTGCTCTTGCCCGGATGGATGTCGAGGCCGGAGACAAAGAGGCGTCGCTCGACCGGCTTGGGCATGTCATTCAACGAATGCATCCTGCCGGAGAATACAAACGGCAATATCAGGCGCTCACCGACACGGTATTGGACCTGTTTTATAAAGAAGCCCAGGATCTGATACTGGAACGAAGATTTATTGAGTCGCTGAGAACTCTGGATCATGTTGTTGTTTTTTGCGGCCGTGCAAAAGGACGTATGATCTGTCCGCCACTCTTTTCAATGCTGCAAAGAAGAACGCATCTTGGAATTTATGAGTCTTTTCTGATTGTATCAGGACGTGCCCTGCGCGACGACAACCTGTCTCTTGCCGTTACATACATACAAAGCGCCCTCGCGTATCAGGAGGAGCATTCGGATCAGGTGCGGGAAGCCAATGATGCCCTGGATTTGCTGTTTCAGGTTTTGACACGTTACAGGATAATGTATGAGCTTGCTCTTATTCTTGGCCAGGAAGAAGCTTTAGCGAAATATTACGTTCCTGGCCGTGACATTCTGGATAACCATTCCCACCTGTATAATCATGTTTTTGAGCAGCGTGATGTTTCACAAATGAAGGTGGCTGTATTGAATTTCGCGATTTTGGGTTATCCCGACAAAAGCATTTCCCTTCTGAAGCAGCTGAAGGAATTAAACATCGAGCCTTCTGAAGTGGCCTATCATCAAAAAGTTGCAGGGATGAATGCAGCCATAAATCTCCGTGATCAGGAAGCTGGGAAGCAGTCAGGTGAATTGTTCAGGCAATACGGGCTGAACGATCCCTGGTTCCGGACATTCAGGGGATCATTTGTAAAGCATTGGTGACACAGTTGAGGGGGTGTTCGTTGTTTTTTATGCTATGCAATTTTTTCATTTTGCGTTTTTTGCGTGTCTTTCATTTTGCGTTTTTTGCGAGAAATAAAATCACAAAACATTGATTAACAGCGCACTGAACCAATATAAACAGACGAAAATAATATTTACTCTTTAATATCACCCGGAGGGTGCTGATCGAGTGATACAATGCGGTAAATGTCGGTTCTCCTGTCGTTCCAGTTTGTTACGGTACCCCTGTTGCGGTGGCGCTTCAGCAGTTCCAGATCAATGTCGTTGATGATCACTGTTTCCACGTTGGGTGTACACTCGCCAGCAATGGCATCCCTGGCAAAGGAGAAGTCGGAAGGGGTGAAGATCCCCGACTGGGCGTACTGGATGTCCATATTATCCACTTGCGGAAGGTTGCCCACCGTTCCTGCTATGGCAACAAAGATTTGGTTTTCAACACATCTTGCCTGCGCGCAATACCTGACGCGAAGATAGCCCTGTCTGTCATCCGTGCAGAATGGCACAAAGATAAGACGTGCTCCCCGTTCCACAGCAATTCTGGCAAGTTCGGGAAACTCAATGTCGTAGCAGATCATGATGGCAACCTTGCCCTTATCGGTATCAAATATCTCAATGCTGTTTCCGGGTTTTACACCCCACCATTTTTTCTCATTTGGTGTGATATGAAGCTTGTACTGTTTGCCAATCTCTCCATTTCGTTTAAAAAGGTAGGCAATATTGTACAGGCTGTCACCTTCGGGTGTGAAATGTGATCCGGCAACGATATTGATGTTGTATTTTATGGCCAGTTCGCTGAATAGCTCCAGGTATTGTTCGGTAAATTCCCCGATCTTTCTGGCTGCTGTGCCCGGTTCCTCTTTCGGGAAAAGGGAAAGCAGCTGCAGTGTAAATATCTCCGGAAACTGAACAAAATCACTTTTGTAACCTGAAGCTACATCAACAAAGTATTCGCACTGTATGGCAAACTCTTCAAAACTTTTGATCGGACGCATCTGGTATTGCACCACGCAGATTCGGACGGGGGCAGCCGCAAGAAACTGTTTTTCCTTTTCTTCCTGGAAGTCGAAATTGGTCCACTCCAGGTAGGTTGCATATCCGGCAGATTCACTGTCGTCGTCCATGTATTGCCGGATGATCTTTTTCAATGAAAAGCCGTTAGACAGCTGAGGTGTCAGAACCGGATCAAAGATAGCGCGGCTTGTTACACGGTCCACATATTGTGTGATGTTTAATTCATTTTTGTGATTCTTGTAACCCGGAAGCCTTCCACCGATCACTATCCGGCGGAGATTGTGTTTTCTGCACAATTGCTTGCGTGCCTCGTACAACCTGGTTGCAAGTTTCATCCCCCGAAATTCCGGGTGCACCATGATCTCCATTCCATAAAGGGTATCACCCTCCGGATTGTGTGTCCCGATGTTGCCATAGTCGCAGATTTCATCCCACGACATATTCATATCGAAATCATCAGAGTCGATAATCAGGCTGCCGCAGGAAGCAACCAAGCGACCGTCAATTACGATAACGATTTGTCCTTCAGGGAAGTGTTTCAGCTGGTTGATTACGTTTTCCCGCTTCCAGACTTCCATGCCCGGGAAACATATTTTCTGCATCGAAGTCAGTTGTTCGAAGTCTTCAAGCTGCAGCGACCGCATATGCAACTGCGACTCAAATTCGTGGAGGTCTAACTTGTCCATTTTAGTATGTGTCTCTGATATCAGTAATTGTTCCGTCTTTGAATAGATCAGACAAAAGAAGTTTTGCAAGCTTTTTTCCCGCGATGGCAGGGGCAATCAGCTGGCCACTTTCTTTGAGGTCAACAAATTTTTGTTTGTGGATAAAAGCCCTTTCGTCGGTGCTTCGTATTGCCGTTTGCATATCCGTATCGATGATACCGGGTGCCACGCCCATTGTTTCAACAGGGTTTGGCTCTCCCTGCTGTTCTTCTGAAATACACCGCCCGAACATATCCACACCTGCTTTTCCAGTGCAATAGCATCCCCATCCATAATAAGGATTCTGTGCAGCACCTGAGGAGATATTTAAAATGCGTTTTGTGCATGAGACATCTTTGGTGAGCCTGATGAAAGCGGCGGAGAGCAACATTGGAGCGAGCAGGTTCAGATGCAGATGTGTTTTTACTGCTTCTGCATCATAATCCTCCACGCGTGCAACGGGTTTGACGGTTCCCGCATTGTTTACCAGATAGATCCCTTCAGACTGTTCACCCTGGATTTGTTTGAAAATATTGTCCATAAGCGGATTGATACCAGTATGGTCTGAAAGGTCATAATTAAAGAATCTAACCCTGCAATTCTTTGCTGCTGCCAGTTGCCGCAGTTTTTCGCTACTACCGCGTGCAATGCACAGCAAGGTATGGTTCTCATCCAGTAATTCAAGGGCGATTCCTTCTCCCAGTCCTTTGCTTGCTCCTGTAATGATAAAATACTTCATAGGTTTCTTTTTATCTGTAGATTTTTATGTTTTGTCAAAAGGTCGGGGTTGTAAAACCATCCGGGCATATGCTGCAATGCAAAACCAATCTTCTGAAGCTTCTAAATGTTTACTGTATATAAGCTTCTGTCGAAAATCTGAATTATCAAAAAAACGTACAAACCCTTTAACGGTAAATGCTATTCCTCTTCTTCCTCCTTTGCCTGAATGCCTATAGATTTAATGGAACCGGTTTCGGGAAAGAAACGGATCTCCATATCCATTGCAGGGAGGTAGGTAACAATGCCAAACTGGTTTACAAGCGTTCTGGCACGGGCTCTTGTTGTTTCACCAACTTTAAGTGTCAGGTCAGCATATTCCGGGATGCGGTAATGAAAACCTTTCCTGACAAGGTTGTTCTCCAGGGTGTTTTCCATTATTTTTTGTCCCGGAAGATGTGTTGTGTTACTTCTGTCGTAATGCAGCCAAACAGGGTTGCCCGTATTGTCACTGGCAGCAGAAATGCCGCCTTCTGGGGAGAAGCGGAACAAAAGCTTCCTGTCATTTTCGCCATCCTGAATGCCCGGGGTATGTATAAACCGGTAGCGCATTGTTTTCTGTGCGGTTATGCCGGTGAACAGGTTCAGGTAATCGTCTTCAAGCTTATTTAATTCAGAATACATAAACTCCAGCGCTTCTTTGGAATAGGTGATTTCCTGAAAGCCACTGATCAGGTCAAATTTTTTCTCACGGATTTCGAGTATGTAATCTGCAACTTCGCGTGCACGCAGTTCCTGGCTTTTTTCAACCCAGCTTCGGCGAAGCGTTTGACGCTGTACCGTAATTGTGTCTTCCAGCACGTTTTCAATAATGGTATCAATACGCTCCATCAGGTTGGTATCGATGAAATAGTTAAAAGCGGCATCACCGGTTAACAAACCCATATCTTTGCTTTCAAACGTGCTTTTACCCGGAAAAACTTTGTAATCCGGACTGTTTACACTGCTGATCATACCCGCTTCATTGAGTGCGATGTATAGATTTTGTGTTTGATGATCAGGTATGGTAACAAAGAAGACATGATCCGGATCAGGTTCTGAATAGCTGTTGATTTTTACTCCGGAAATCTCATAATCTAATGTTTGCCGTTCAATCACATCGTGCAGTCCCAAATATCTTTCTGCGAACGTGGCATACGGACCAGGGATTTTTTCTGTCCTGGTGACCTCAATATCAACGGAAATTACTGTTCTTGGCAGCGCGTAATAAAGGCCATTGCCTGGGAACCCTGTTTTCATCTCCCTAACATGACCAACTTCCGCGGCAGGCGGTTCGTAGATATTCTTTTTACTGCCACAGGATGCCATCAGCATCAGCAGTAAGGCCGGAATGATAATTCTTTTCATGCGTGACGGGTTATAAAGTTACTTTAGGAAATCAATGCTGGCATTTTTGTCAAACTCCAGTGTCGGTTGATCTTTGCGAAACACCTTAATGGTTTTGGAACCAATGTATTCTATGTCTTCCCCTTCGATGCGCAGCATGGTTCCTTCCTTAAGCCCTACAACTATCATTTCCGGATTGGCGATCAGGAATTCACGGATTCTGTCTTCTCTTGTTTCTCCGTTATGGTTTGGTATGATGGCATCCGAATAGTGGGGGTTTATCTGAAAGTCCACAAGTCCTAGCGTTTCGAAGCTTTTTGGCTGGATGATGGGCATGTCATTCGTTGTTTTCAGACTGGGACAAGCCACATTGCTGCCGGCGCTCCAGCCCATATAAGGTGTGCCTGTTCCGGCTTTTTTTCTGATAGCATCCATCACGCCGGTTTCATGCATCATATGAACAAGATGGAAGGTGTTTCCGCCACCCACAGCGATGGCTTCTGCTTCTTCCACGGCTGCAACAGGATCGTCGCAATGATGCACCGATTTCAGGTTGTAACCAAGTTTAAGAAAAACCGCTGCTACCTTTGCAGTGTATTCATCATACGAAATACTAACTCCTGCATATGGGATAAATAGCACTTCCTTAACAGCAGTACCAAGAAATTCTTTAATGTGTGGTTTGGTGTATTCCAGATACTCTTCGCCGTAATTAGTTGAATTACTGATTAGTAAAAGTCTTTTTGTCATGTTGTTCTTTTTTTGATGTTTGTATGATTGTTTTTTGTCTGTTTCGTTTTGATGATTGTACCCCAAAGTTATAACAAAATTACCAGCTTTGGGAGCATCATGTTTGTGTTTATGAATCATTGACTTACAATCATAAAGAAAGCATAGCAAATGAGGCCGGAGATGCAAGCACCCGCGACCTCATATTGAATGATATGATTTGTTCGGTATTTAAGCGACCTTTTCGATCAGATCGACAACGCGACTTGCATAACCGAACTCGTTGTCGTACCATGATACGACTTTAACAAAGCGACCATTAATCACTTGCGTTAACAATGAGTCGACAATGGATGAGTGCTTGTTCCCGATGATATCAGCCGAAACAATTGGTTCATCACAATATTCAAGTATTCCTTTCATTGGGCCTTCAGCAGCCTGTTTCATTGCATTGTTCAAGTCTTCTTTGGTTACTTCAGTGGCCAGTTCAACCGTAAAGTCAACCACGGAGCCGTCTGGCGTGGGAACGCGCATCGCGAAACCGTCCAATTTCCCTTTAAGTTCAGGAATCACCAGTCCAACTGCTTTTGCAGCACCTGTAGTTGTCGGAATAATTGACATTGCAGCGGCACGGGCACGGCGCAAATCTTTGTGGGGTGCATCCAGAATGATCTGGTCATTTGTATAACTGTGGATTGTGTTCATTAGCCCCTGCTTGATGCCGAAGCTGTCGTTTAACACTTTGGCAACGGGAGCCAGACAGTTTGTCGTACAGGAGGCATTCGAGAAAATCTGATGTTCCGGTTTCAGATCGTGGTCGTTAACACCCAATACAACTGTAGCATCCACATCATCAGCAGATTTTGATGGGACACAAAGGATCACCTTGTTGGCACCGGCTTGCAGGTGCTTGCTGATTTTTTCCCTGTCACGGAAAACACCCGTTGCCTCTACGACAACATCAATGCCAAGATCTTTCCAGGGCAGGTTGGCAGGGTCTTTTTCTGAATAAACCCTTATTTTCTTTCCGTTTACTAAAAGGTCATTGCCCTCTGCAACAACGGTACCCGGAAATTTTCCGTGCACGGAATCATATTTCAAAAGGTGAGCGAGGGTATCGCTATCGGTTAAGTCATTAACAGCGGTAATTTCCAAATGATCTTTCTCCATGGCCGCTTTCAGCGTCAATCGTCCAATACGGCCAAATCCATTAATTGCTACTTTTATCTTTTTCATAATGCTTTCATTTTAATTATTCTTAAAAAGAGGCGTAAAGGTAATAAAAAAAAGTTTAGTTGTTGAGATGTTTAGTTGTTGAGATGTTGAGTTGTTGAGATGTTGAGTTGTTGAGATGTTTAGTTGTTGAGATGTTTAGTTGTTGAGATGTTTAGTTGTTGAGATGTTTAGTTGTTTAGTTGTTGAGATGTTTAGTTGTTTGGTTGATTTGTTTAATTTTGCATGCAATAAAATAAAATAAATAAGAGTTGTATAAGTTATTACTAAAACACAACTTTCGAAAAACGCTATCCGATGTTGACATCTTTGTTATTTCAGGTTCAGGGCGCAGGGCAGGAGGTCCTTTCCGATACGCTTGTTCAGACCACCCCACAAGAGTTTGAAACCCTTTCCATTTGGAGTCTGGCGCTAAAAGGGGGGGTCGTTATGATACCTCTGGCAATTCTTTCCGTTGTGGCAATTTATATTTTTATTGAAAGATACTTTGCCATTAGCCGTGCTTCAAGCGAGGAGATAAATTTCATGAATAACATCCGCGATTTTATTCACAATGGCAGGATCGATTCCGCAAAATCTCTTTGTCGCAACAACCAATCGCCCATAGCGCGCATGGTTGCCAAAGGGATTGTCCGGATCGGTCGTCCGCTGACTGATATCAATGCGGCTATCGAAAACGTCGGAAAGCTTGAAATTGCTAAATTGGAGAAGAATATTGCCGTATTGGCAACAGTTGCCGGTGCTGCGCCGATGCTGGGGTTCCTGGGAACGGTAATTGGCATGGTACGTGCATTCTACAATATGTCGATGGCCGGACCGAATATTGATATCAGCCTGCTTGCCGGCGGTATTTATGAAGCGATGATTACCACTATTACCGGTCTGACGGTTGGGATCATCGCCTATATCTGTTACAATATTCTTGTAGCACGCATTGAGAAAGTTGTTTTTATGCTGGAAGCCAGGGCCACGGAATTTATGGATCTTTTGCACGAACCGGCATCTTAAAGTATTACTTATGGCTATTAAAGCAAGAAATACACGCAACGTTCAGTTTGCCATGGCTTCGATGTCGGACCTGGTGTTTCTGTTGCTGATCTTTTTTATGCTCACATCCACACTGATTGCACCCAGTGCTATCAAAATGTTGCTGCCCTCGAGCGACAGCAGGACAATGGCGCCGCAAACGGTTACGGTTTACATTGATGCTGACCGGCAGATTTATCTTGGCGAAGAGCTTGTAGATATGGATGCGTTACACTCGGGACTGCTTCTTGCACTTGCAGGGCACACGGAAGGTGCCGTCGTGTTGCGATCCGACCAGTCTGTTCCGGTACAATATGTTGTGAATGTTATAGATGTGGTAGAAAGGATTAATAGTACGCAAATGGTCAGGCACAAGGTCATTTTGGCTACTCAACCACGTTGATATACCTTATGGAAAACCAACAAAAAAAAGATAGAAACAGGGCTTTGATCGGTACGGTAGGATTCCATGCCCTTCTTGTTGTGTTGTTTCTCCTGTTTGGTCTTTCCACACCCCTTCCTTTGCCCGAAGAGCATGGTGTGCTTGTATCTCTCGGATATATGGATGAGGGCAGGAGTGAGGCACAGCCTTTAGCAGCGCCCCAACCCGTTCCCCAATCACCGCCGTCAACACCTGCACAGGAACCTGATCATACCGTTACACAAGACACCTACGAGTCAGTGGCACTGCCCGAAGATCTCGCTGAAGTGGAAACCTCCGAGGACCTTCCGGAATCTGAAAGATTGGATCCGGTTCCTTTGCCGGAAGAAGCTGTTGCTGAGGAAATTGAAGAGGAACCTGCGCCACAGGTTGATCCGCGGGCATTGTTTCCCGGCCGGGATCAGCAAAGCACCGATCGTCAGGATCAGGGAGAAACGGAAGCCACTGGCAGCCTGGGCCGTCCTGAAGGAACAATCGATGCCGATCAATATAATGGTGCAGGCACGGGTGATGGCATTGAATACAGCCTGACCGGCAGAAGTGCAAACTTTTTGCCCCTCCCTGAGTATACCACACTGGCAACCGGCCGGGTCGTGGTTCAGATCACCGTTAACAGACAGGGTCAGGTGATCCGGGCAACTGCAGGTGCACGCGGCACAACCACAACAGACAGAACACTCCACCGTCAGGCCGAAGAAGCAGCGAGAAGAGCCCGCTTCGATATGAAAATAGATGCCCCGGAAGAACAAACCGGTACCATCACCTATAATTTCATCCGCCTTAACTAGTTCGCAACGGGTATGGATTATCAGCAAACCGTCAATTATATGTTTAGCCGGCTGCCTATGTACCAACGCATTGGTCCTGCCGCTTACAAAGCAAACCTCGACAATACATGGGCCCTTAGCAAATACCTTGGCCAGCCGGAAAACAGGTTCAAAAGCATTCACATCGCAGGAACCAACGGAAAGGGTTCCGTTGCCCACATGCTGGCATCTGTATTGCAACAGGCCGGGTATAAAACAGGGTTGGCGACATCACCACACCTGAAGGATTTCAGGGAAAGGATAAAGATCAACGGAACACTTATTGCGGAACAGGTTGTTGTTGACTTCATAAAAAAACACAAGTCTTTTCTGGAAAAATTAAATCCCTCATTTTTTGAAATGGCCATTGCTATGACCTTTGATCACTTTGCCGGTGAAGAGGTTGATGTTGCTGTTATTGAAACCGGTCTTGGCGGACGACTTGACTCTACCAACATCATTACTCCGGAGTTGGCAGTCATAACCAACATCGGATTGGATCATACACAGTTTCTTGGCGATACCATCAGACAGATCGCCGGAGAAAAGGCCGGCATCATTAAAAAAAATGTACCGGTGGTTATCGGAAAGTATCAGAAAGAAACTTACAATGTGTTTAAACAAACAGCTGAATCTCTTAATGCTCCTCTGGTAATTGCTGATAAGCTTTGTAAGTTGGAAAGAACAGCGTTCCGGGAGCATAATGGAAAACAATGTTTGCAAATTGATGTATCGTGGAGAAATAATGAGACAGATACTTATTTTACTGACCTTTTGGGTATCTATCAGGGTGAAAACCTTTTGTGTGCACTGACTGCTCTCAGAAAGCTTCAGGAAGGGCAAAAGTTGTTCTTTACAGACAAGGATGTCAGGGAAGGTTTGTTTAATGTGGTTGGTAATACAGGTTTGCAGGGACGATGGCAAAAGATCAGCGATTTTCCTCCTGTAATATGCGATACAGGCCACAATCCGTCCGGCATTCAGTATATCCTGGAACAAATTAAAATCACCCCCCATGACAAGTTGCATATTGTTCTGGGTATGGTAGACGACAAAGATCGGTCTGCTGTTCTTGCCCTTTTGCCCCGTAAGGCGCGTTACTATTTCTGCAAGCCACAGGTTCCGAGAGGCCTGGATCAAAAAAAACTGGCCATGGAGGCCAGCAATTATAACCTGAACGGTGACCATTATATGAGTGTGCAGGATGCGTTGCAAGCTGCAAAAAAGAAAGCCCTCACCACTGATCTGATCTTTATCGGTGGCAGTACTTTTGTTGTTGCGGAAGCATTATGATTAAAAAAATCGGGGATTAACTGTTTTCCTCCTCCTGACGCTGTCGCTCTTCCTCCATCTTCCGTTCAGCCTCCCTTCTGCGTTCTTCAAGTATGACCTCACGGGCACGCTCGCGCGCAAGGTGAGATACATATTGTTGCAGATCCCTGTCGCGCCGGAATTCCATTAAGATATTGCGATATTCCTGCATCGTCATGTCATATTCTTCAACCAAAGTCTGCATCATTGTTTGGTTTTCACGCTGGATGGCTGTAACCTGGGGTGCTGCGGCATTGAAGGCCTCTACTTCCTCAGCACTAAAAGCACCGTCCTGCAGCGCACCCATCTGGGCAGCCCTGGATATCTGCTGAAAACGTTCATGAGTCAGGCCAAAGTCCTGAACGGTTTCCCGGATTTGTTCCTGAGATTGACGATTTACAGCACTGACTTCCTGATTTGCATCAAAAAAACTTAATAAAGTTTCATCATCAAAAGGGAACTCCTTATCCGCCCACGGATCTTCCTCTTCTGCTTTCTCTTCAGCCTCCTGTGCCATAACAGGAAACGCAATACCAATACTCATAATTATCAATAACATCAAAAAGTACTTGCTGATGTCGAAAATTTTCATTTTTGCAAAACTCATAAAAAGGTGTTTAAAATAAGTTGTTTTTTTT
>SKSI01000116.1 GCA_007123065.1 Bacteroidales bacterium | reverse complement strand
GGTTGTCTGGATTATTCTTGGGATTCCCATCGGTCCAGGTGCGCCGCTGTTTTACGAGCTGCACATCAATTAATATGATGGTGGTTTTATAAAGAATTAAGTGTTTTTGCTTATCTTTATCGTTCAAATTTTGGGAAATGACAAAAGACAAGCATAAAGCGATTCTTGTGCCTCTTGATTTTACGGATGTTGCGGATTACGCTCTTGATCATGGATTATCCATCGCAAAGATTTTTGGATATAAACTGTATCTGTTGCATGTTCTGTCAAACAGGCACAAGGGTTCGGAAAAAGAGCGTGAAGCAGAAGAAAGACTCAATAAAATAGCAGAACAGGTTAGGAAGGAACACAAACTGGATGTGCTGACACAGTTAAGTTACGGCAATGCTTACGACACCATTCTGGAGAAGGCTGATTTGTTTCATGTTGATTTTGTAGTAATGGGCGTGCATGGAAAAAAAGGCGTGTCACATCTTGTAAAAAGTCAGCCTTATAAAGTGGCATGCAGATCTCAGGTTCCTGTTTTGGTTGTTAAAGAACAACATCACCACGTAGGATTTCACAATATAGTTGTTCCGATTGACTTCTCAAAACGAAGTGCACAAAAGATTGCTCAGGCACAAAAATTTGCCCGGTTTTTTGGAGCCCAAATCAGGGTTTTCGGTTTTCTTTCTTCTGAAAACAAAGCGAAAATCATCAATAAGGAAGCCTTGCTGAAAAGTGTAACTGATTTCTTTGTCCGTAATGATATTGCTGTTACGACGGATCTGATGATTAATCCCAGGATGAGCTGGCCTGATGCATTAATTGCATTCGCGGACAAAGTAAATGCGGATCTGATTATGATTGTTGCCGAGACAGGCAACCGCTTTCAGGAGATATTTTCAAAAAACTACACAGAACAAATTCTTGACGATGTCAACATACCTGTACTAACCATTCTTCCCTGTCGTGAAGATCTGGTGGCCGAAGCTGAAGCAATCAGCTCGAAGGAAGGAGTTATCTCTCCTTTTGTAGATCCGCTGGGCTTTTTTGCGCGTGCAGCAGATATATGATTGGAGCCATCACGCACGCATGTAAATTATTAAGACCGTAATCTAATTGTGTTAAAGGGGAGCAAACAATGGTTGATTTTGAAAATACCACAATAGCATTTCATCAAAAAAATATAAACCAGCTAAAAAAGGCTTACTGGTTATTTCGAATGCTGGCCAATCCTTTAATGGTAAAAGTGGGTGCGTTCTTTACCCGTATAGCCATAAAAACCCATTTGCCGGTTTCATGGGTGTTAAAACCGACGGTTTATAATCATTTTTGTGGCGGAGAAAACATTGATGCATGCGACCCTGTCATAAAAAAACTGGGAGAGGCGAATGTGCAGACGATCCTCGATTATTCTGCCGAGGGTAAGGAGTCGGATGCAGATTTTGATTACACTAAAGAACAGATTATTGCCACGATAGACAAGGCCAAAAGCGATCAAAACATTCCGTATGCTGTTTTTAAGCCCACCGGCGTGGCACGTTTCGCCCTGCTTGAAAAAGTGCAAGTGGGAGAAAATCTTAACGATCAGGAGCAACATGAGTTTGATCTTGTTAAGGAACGTTTTCATGCTATATGTTCTCATGCCGCAGAACTTGATGTTCCGGTAATGATCGACTCCGAGGAAAGCTGGATTCAATCTGTTGTGGATGAGCTGGTGGAAGAACTGATGCTTCGTTACAATAAGAACAAGCCGTTGGTATTTAATACCTTGCAGATGTACAGGCACGATCGGCTGGAGTATCTTAAAGGCTTTGTTGTGCGCGCACAAGAACAGGGTGTGTTTTCTGCTTTTAAGCTGGTTCGCGGGGCCTATATGGAAAAAGAACGCGCGCGAGCTGCAAAGCAAGGGTATCTCTCACCGATTCATCCGGATAAAGATGCGACAGATCAGGCTTTTGATCAGGCAGTTGCATTCTGCATCGATAATAATAAGGATGTGGCCGTTTGTGTGGGAACACATAATGAACAAAGTTGCCGGATGGCTGTTCAGCAGATCACCAAACTCGGGATTTCCGGAAACCATTCTCATATTTCTTTTGCGCAGCTCCTTGGGATGAGTGATCACATCAGCTACAACCTTGCTGCTGCAGGCTTCAACGTTTGCAAATACGTTCCCTACGGACCGGTAAAAACAGTTATTCCATACCTCATCCGTCGTGCTGAAGAGAACACCAGCGTCGCCGGCCAAACCGGCAGGGAACTGTTTTTGTTGCGCAAAGAGCTGAAAAGAAGGAAAAAATAAGATTAAGGCTGAGCGTAAGCGAAGTCCCGAGAGTTTACGATTCGGGATTAAGGTTGAAATTGAGATGTTCGAAGCTTAAAGGATAATCGACAATCCCTCATCGGCAATCTCTCTGCCTTCGTGCCTCAAAACACAGCACCGCAACTGAAGCGCCAACATTGAGTGAGTCAATGGCCCCGGACATCGGAATTTTTATGATCTGATCTGCGGCCTCCCGCCATTCCTGTGTCAAGCCTTTGTCCTCTGCACCAAAAACAAGCGCGCAAGACCCCTTCATGTCAAAATCATAATAATTATTTGCTTTCTGAAGGGCAGCTGCGTAAATTTTTGGGCGTTGTGTTCCCGGCCACCTATCCGGATTTTTTAACCAGGCGATCATGTCCTGACTGCCGGCAGATATTGCAGGAACGGAAAAAATACAACCAAGGCTTGCTCGGATGGCATTTGGGTTGTAAAGGTCGGTATGGGAACCGGCCAACAACACGGCATCCACTCCGGCAGCATCGGCAGTACGAAAAATCGCACCCAGATTGCCCGGTTTTTCAACATCCTGAACCACCAGGATGAGCGGATCGGCAGAAAGTTCAAGCTCCTCAATCCTTAAAGGACTTTGTTTACCGATCATCATAACCCCTTCGGCGTCCTTGCGATAGGCAATTTTATTATATACATCCTTACTTAAATGGACCTTCTGCTGTATGTCTTCTATAGGTATGGGATATAAGGGATCGTCCTGAAACAAATCTTCACAAATTATCAACTCCTCCGCGACGATCTTGTGCTTGCAGGCCATAGAGACTTCCCTGCGCCCCTCAATAACGAAAAGCCCGGTTTTTCGGCGCTCTGACGATTTTTGCTGAAGCCTGGCAACCTGTTTGATCAACGGGTTTTGCAGACTGCTGATGTGGATTTCAGGTGTCATATGTTTGTATTCAGGTTTGACAGGTCAAGCCCTGTCATTGCTTTAGGGTTAAGGGTTTATTGTTTAGGGTTTATTGTTTAGGGTTTATTGTTTAGGGTTTATTGTTTAGGGTTTATTGTTTAGGGTTTATTGTTTAGGGTTTATTGAAATAATAATTTGTGAAATAAAAAAGTCAGAAAGGCGATGGCATAACATACTACGGCAATGCCCATCACTACCATGAAGCCGGCTTCAACGGCAATCAGCATGGCCAGTGACGTGCTGATCACCGACACCGAGCCGTTGATTCCCCAGGCCCAGGGCACCTGACTTACATCATAGTCTGAAAGATAACGGATCCCTAACGGGAACATCATTCCCTTGAAGAAGGATGGGACCCCTATCATCATTAAACTGATCAGTATCTTGATTGATATCGGACTGGCAATGGTTTCCTGCATAACGGGAGTCAGCAACAACATGTAACC
>SKSI01000122.1 GCA_007123065.1 Bacteroidales bacterium | reverse complement strand
TGCTCCCCCTGCAGGATAAGGTTTTTTATGTAATTAGACATCGGTCTGAAATTTTTATCGGCAGAAAAACAATCGATAATTGACAATTGACAATCGGTCATCGATAATCGGCCATCGTTTAGTACGCGCGTTCATTTCGGCCTTCGATATAATTTACAAACGACCGAACAGCGACTTTGTTTCCGCCCGGGGTTGGATAATTGCCGGTAAAATACCAGTCACCTTTATGGTTGGGACAGGCAGCGTGCAGGTCTTCAATGGTCTGGTAAACAATTTCCAGTTTCGCTTTCACCTCCGGTGGGTGCAGCATCTCCGCGATCCTGGCGGATATCTCTTCCGGCCGGAAGGGACGGTAAATATCCCGGACAACATTTTCAACTTCATTTGCGGGCCGTTTCAGTTGTTCTTTGCATTCTTTATATACTTTATTGATCACATCTTCACGGCCGGTATCTTTCAGGAGCTCCAGGGCTGCACGGAACGCGATGAAGTCTCCCAGTTTGGTCATATCAATGCCATAGCAATCGGGATAACGGATCTGTGGTGCTGATGAAACGATCACAATCGATTTTGGTCCCAGCCGGTCGAGCATCCGGACAATACTTTGTTTCAGCGTTGTCCCGCGCACGATGCTATCGTCAATCACAACGAGGTTGTCCACCCCTTCCCTTACAAGTCCATAGGTAACATCATACACGTGGGCAACCAGCTCATCGCGTTTCATATCTTCCGTAATGAAGGTTCGCAATTTGGCATCCTTAACAGCAACCTGGTCAACGCGGGGCCTGAGCGCGAGGATCTGTTCCAGCTTCTCAGGATCATTGCTGCCCTGCATATTCAGGATCCGGTCTTTTTTAATGACATCGCAAAAGTCGTTCAGGCCTTCTACCATCCCTTTGAATGCAGCAATTGCAGTATTGGGAATGTATGAAAAGATGGTATGGTCAAAGTCGTAATGAATTGTTTTCAGGATGGCGGGAACCAGTTGACGGCCCAGGCGCTTTCTTTCCTGATAAATATCGGCATCTGTTCCACGAGAAAAATAGATGCGCTCAAAGGAGCATGCAACTTGTTTTTCCGGCTCTTTGCACGGCTTCTCCTCTACCCTGCCGTCGCGTTTGATGATCAATGCATGTCCGGGCCGGATCTCTGCAATGGAGTCCAAAGGAACATTAAATGCCGTTTGTATCGCCGGACGTTCGCTGGCAACAACAGCCACCTCATCATCGCGATAATAAAACGCCGGACGAATACCATTGGGGTCGCGCATAACAAAGGCATCTCCATGACCTACCATTCCGGCAACCACATAACCTCCATCCCAGTATTTACCGGTATTTGACAAAACGCGAGCAAGATCCAGATCGCGCGCTATCAGAGGAGAAATCTCCTTTTTTGTGTAACCCTCCTTTTTAAACCGGCGATACAAATCCTCATTTTCATCATCAAGAAAATGACCCATCTTCTCAAGAATTGTGACCGTATCGCTTGTTTCACTGGGATGCTGTCCGATGTCTACCAGGCTGTCAAAAAGCTCATCCACGTTGGTCAGGTTAAAGTTGCCGGCAATCATCAGATTTTTTGACATCCAGTTGTTTTCTCTCTGAAACGGGTGGCAGTATTCCACACGGTTGCGGCCGAAAGTCCCATAACGAAGATGACCCATAAAAAGCTCCCCGGTGAAGTCCTGGTTGTTTTTTAACCAGTCAATGTCCTTTAATCGATCCGGATATTGTTTCGTGGCGTTATGAATGTTGCCATGGATCTGTTCAAAGATGTCTTTTATTGGATTGGTTTTGTTGCTTCTGATACGGTTCATGTATCGCGATCCAGGCCTGACATCAAACTTGATGCAACCGGCTCCGGCGCCATCCTGTCCGCGGTTATGCTGCTTTTCCATCAGCAGATACAACTTATTCAGGCCGTAAAATGGCGTTCCGTAATGGGAAAGGTAATATTCAAGTGGCTTCAACAGGCGCAATAGAACCACACCACACTCGTGTTTTATTGGATCA
The DNA here is from genome assembly GCA_007123065.1 of Bacteroidales bacterium. Taxonomy (GTDB): domain Bacteria; phylum Bacteroidota; class Bacteroidia; order Bacteroidales; family UBA7960; genus PUPG01. Next base: position 1,680 of record SKSI01000122.1, on the reverse strand, counting down.
CTCATGATAAAGGCGAATATAAAACACAAAGGTAAGAATTAATGTGCTGATGTGAAGATGTGCAAATGTACCGGTGTGCAAATATTTATTAATCTTTGGCGTAGCTGTTGATCAGCTCAATGGTCCGGAATTTGGTGTCGCGCAGGAACCATTTTTTGTATTCAAACGGTATGAAGGATGATTTGACACCGTTGATTACCACATCAAGGATGTTTTGCGGCGTAAGTCCGAAGTTTTTATAGGCCAGGTAATATTCATCCGTCATGGTGGTATTGGTTACCAGCCTGTTGTCGGTATTGAGCGTCACACGCAGTCCCAGGTCAAGATAAAACTTGAACGGATGGCGTTCCATGGTTCTGGCGGCCTGTGTCTGCACGTTGCTTGACAGACAGATCTCCAGCGGAATCCTGTGGTCGTTCACATAATTCAGCAAGTCACCGTCTTCTTTGAGCCTGGTGCCATGACCGATGCGGTGTGCACCACAATAATGCAATGCCTGGTGAATACTGTCGGGGCCATAGGCCTCACCGGCGTGGATGGTTACATTGATATTGTTCGACAAAATAAGGTTGAATGACTCAAGGTGGTCACGTGCAGGATAGTTGTATTCCGCACCTGCAAGGTCAAAGCCTACAACGCCCCTGTTTTTAAAGGCCACAGCAAGCTCAGCCATCTGCATGCTAACCTCCGGCGATATGTTTCTGATACCGCAAACGATCACGCCACTCTTGATACCGAAATCGCGTTCGGCGTCATTCAGGCCCTCTACTACCGACTCCAAAATCACTGTCGGTGGCAGCCCCTTTTGTGTATGCAGTATCGGCGAATAACGCACTTCGAAGTATTGCACATTCTCTTTGGCATTGTCCTCGGCAAGCTCATAAGCGGCGCGATAAAGCGAATCTTCGGTTTGCATTACCTTCAGAGTCAGATCAAAAGCCTCAAGGTATTCATTAAGCGAAGCATGCATTTTTCCGGGACCAAGTATCTTAACAAGCTTTTGTCTTGTATCCGCACCAATATTGATCTTATCCTTTTGTGCAAGCTCCAGAATGGTATCAATGCGCATGGAACCGTCGAGGTGCACGTGCAGGTCAGTCTTTGGAAGTTTTTCAAAAAAAGCCCTGTCAAAAGGCTTCTTGGGGGTTTTCAGGTCGCTGTCGCCAGCGTAATATTTTTCTTTTTGCCTCATCTTTTGAAAGTTATAATGAATGTTGTTCTGCCCATTGTTATGTTGTCATACAATTGACACCGCGTATTTGTTCAATATACGCTGCGATTTTCCTGCAAAGGTACGAATATCAGCGCAATCCAACGTTGCCGGAAAATGGTATTACTATACTTTTACGTGAAACAGGGGGATTGGTTACACGGGCGAAGCATCTCCCGGGTTTTCCTTGTCATTCTTTGCGTGTTTTGCGAAAAACATTTTGCGGCCTTTGCGTGGAATTATTTGTTCCTCGCAAAAAACACAACCCAATGTCATTCCCACATTGTGGCCATCGCATTTTCACTGGGGCTGGACACTCATGATGACAGGAAAACTTTCCCCCGTTTGCGCAGATTTATCCTTACCAAATCAACCAATCACCCATTCAACAAATCAACCAATCACCCATTCAACAAATCAACCAATCACCCATTCAACAAATCAACCAATCACCCATTCAACAAATCAAC
>SKSI01000051.1 GCA_007123065.1 Bacteroidales bacterium | reverse complement strand
ATTATCTGTTTCCGGAATGATCCATATTGATAAGAATCCCGGATTGCTGCAAAATCCGGCACAGCTATTGCGAGAGATCAATTTGTTTTAATTTTTACTATCTTTGTTTAACCGGCAGACAAGACTGCTTAAAACCCTTACTCTCTGCTTGCAAAATGAGATTGCAGCGGTCTGCCGGTATTTTTTCTGCATTTTATGTGCCATTCAGGCATAAAAACTCCCCAATTCCTTGTAATTTTTAAAAATATGTCTTGCAAATGTTAAAAATTGTCGTATTTTTGAATGTTCACCATTTTTGCCACTAAATCATTTTGTTATGGAAACCGGTACCGTTAAGTTTTTTAATGAGAAAAAGGGGTATGGATTTATTATTGACGACAAAACTGAAAAAGATGTGTTTGTGCACCACACCGGGTTGATTGACCCTATCGCAAACAATGATCGTGTAAGTTATGAACTCTCTGAAGATGAGAGAGGGAAAAAAGCTATAGACGTTAAAAAAGCTTGATTTTCCTGATCTTACATTTCGCTCTTATGGGCTCCGTTCAGACAACGGGGCTTTTTTTTTTAAAATAATGTACTTTTACAATAAAAAATGTTCACTTTAGGAATCACAGGGACATTGGGTGCGGGTAAGGGCACGGTTGTGTCATACCTTATTGAAAAGAAAGGGTTTATCCACTTTTCTGTACGTGGATATCTGGCAGAGGAACTCACCAGGCGCGGGATGCCTGTGAACAGAGATACCTTGACGGCCATAGGAAACAGCTTGCGTGCAAAACACGGATCATCATTTATCATCGAAGAGCTGTTTATAAGAGCACAGAAAGAGCGACGGAACTGCGTCATTGAAAGCATACGAACACCCGGAGAAGTTGAGGCTTTACGCAAAGAAAAAGGCTTCTATCTGCTTGCCGTTGATGCGGATCCAAGGTTGCGTTATAAACGGATTCGCAACAGAAACTCGGAAACGGACCAGGTTTCTTTCCAGACTTTCATTCAGAATGAAGAGCGGGAAATGCATTCCGACGATCCAAACAAACAAAATCTTGCTGCATGCATTAAACAGGCCGATCATGTCATCAATAACAGTGGCAATATCGACCGGCTGCATCAGCAAATTGAAGTATTTCTCAACACAGTCGGGTATAATTTAAACAATAAATGAAAACATCTCATTACAAGCGTCCGAGCTGGGACGAATATTTTATAGAGATTGCCCATACCGTGAGCAAACGTGCTACCTGCGACCGGGGCCGAAGCGGGTGTGTCATCGCCCGTGACAGGCAGATTCTGGTTACAGGTTACGTGGGTTCGCCGATCGGGCTTCCCCATTGTGACGATGTCGGGCATCAGATGAAAAAAGTGCTGCACGAGCAGGGCCATGCCACGATGCACTGTGTAAGAACCGTGCACGCCGAGCAGAATGCCATTTGCCAGGCAGCGCGGCTTGGCATCAGCATATCGGGTGCCACATTGTATTGCCGTATGACGCCCTGCAGGGTCTGCGCAATGCTCATTATCAATTGCGGAATCAAGCGTGTGGTATGCGAAAAAAAATACCACGCAGGCAGCGAATCGGAACAGCTGTTTGCTGACGCAGGCGTGCAGCTGGAATACTTTACAGACGAACTAATGAAATATGAAAATCAATAGTTATTGTGCCGCTTCATATTCCAGGTTAAGTAGTTCAAGTACCTCCGCGGTAATGTCATAAGCCTTATTCGCGTGCAGGATACCACCACCACGGGCATATCCAAGAATAAAATCATACCCTTTTTCGTGGTTGTAACGATCGAGAAAGTCCTGAATCTTATCAAGAAGCTCATTATTCATTTCAAACTCCTTGCGTGCCAGGCGATCACGGTAGGTGTCACCGAGCTGAAACAGGTCCTGCTGCTGACGCATCAGTTCCTGTTCAAGGAGCTGCGCTTCCTCCATGCTTACATGACCACGCTGGATGTCGCGCTGAAAACGCTCCACTTCATTCTGAAAGTTCCGTTGCCGACGATCCAGATCATTCTCCAGACGAAGTTGCTCCGCCTCAAAGTCCGCCTGCATTTTGACAGCAAGCAGATAGTCCTCCATAAGGATTTCATTATCAACATAAGCAATAGAATGAAAGGCCTCATCTATTTTACGTTCAACACCTGCCATGTGTTCCCCGGAATACTGAGTCTCAGAACGGGGACCAAGAAAATGGAGTGCATAAAGAGCAATTAACCCAAGAAAAAGCACGATGTTTATAATCACACCTTTTTGAATGTTATTCTTCTTTTCCATAAAAATTAATCGAAATCCGGATAATGCAGTCCGGGATACGTACTTAAAAAGTTATTCATTAATTAATTACCCATTTCAGAAAAGAAGCGTATGCGCATCAATCGCACCTCTTCTTCTGTAAAATCATCTTCACCCAGTTCAACCAGAGCATCCTGAAAAGAATCAGTTTCTGCAGTCTTAAAATAATCAAAAATCTCTTCCTGCTTATCAACATCCACAACCTGGTTGATGTAATAGCGGATATCTATTTTCGTACCCGACGCCACAATGCTTTCAAGTTCATGCAACAGTTCTTCGAAATCGAGTCCTTTGGCATCGGCGAGGTCTTCAAGAGACACTTTTCGGTCAATGTTTTTGATGAGATAAACCTTAAGTCCTGATTTATTCACTACTGATTTAACCACCATATCCATCGGGCGCTCAATCTCATTTTCATCGACATATCTGGCAATCAACTCAATGAACGGCCGGCCAAAACGCTCCGCTTTCCCTGAACCCACACCTGTGATCTGCTTTAGTTCATCTATTTTTATCGGATACTGAATGGCCATATCTTCCAGTGAGGGATCCTGAAAGATGACAAACGGCGGCAAGCTATGCTTTCTTGCAATCTGCTTTCTCAGGTCTTTGAGTAGTGAAAACAGAACTTTATCAGTTGCACTTGTTTTTTGCACCATTCCGGATATGGCATCCCCTTCTTCAGGATTATCATAGTCATGATCTTTGCTCATCTTAACCGAACGAGGTTTCTCAATAAAAGCCTTACCATCATCCGTAAGTTTCAACGTGCCATAATCTTCAATATCCTTTTCAAGAAGGCGTTCTATTAAAGATTGCCTAAGAACAGCGTACCAGAATTTTTCATCCTGATCCGCACCTTTTCCAAAAACATCCAGATGATTGTGCTTGCAGGATTTAACGTTGGCGGTATTCTTACCCATAAGTACGTTAATTACATGTTTTGGTTTAAAAATTTCTTTGACTGCCAGAACACATTCTAACAGCTGGCAAATATATTCTTTTCCTTCAAATTTTTCTTTAGGATTCAAACAATTGTCACAAGAGCCGCAATTCTCTTTTTCGTAAATCTCACCGAAGTAGTTTAGCAGTGTTTTTCTCCGGCAGATAGACGATTCGGCATAGGCAACCGTTTCCATCAGCAGTTGCATACCAATCTCCTGTTCTGCAACGGGTTTTCCTTTCAGGAACTTCTCCATTTTCTGGATGTCATCATAAGCATAAAATGCGATGCAGTTTCCTTCGCCATCATCGCGGCCGGATCTGCCCGTTTCCTGGTAATATGCCTCAAGGCTTTTGGGTATATCGTGATGGACCACATACCTTACATCAGGCTTGTCGATACCCATGCCAAAAGCGATGGTTGCTACAATCACTTCGGCATCTTCCATCAGGAACTGGT
>SKSI01000194.1 GCA_007123065.1 Bacteroidales bacterium | reverse complement strand
TCGTATGATCTTTGGTTTTTACCTTCGTGATCACTTCAGCAATTGTACCTTCTTCATCAATGACAAAAGTGGTTCGGTGGATACCTAAAAACTCACGTCCCATGAACTTCTTCGGGCCGTACACATCAAAGGCTTTTAAGATTTCCTTATCGGTGTCTGCGATCAGCGGGAAGGGCAGGTTGTTTTTCTCAATGAATTTCTTGTGTGATTTCTCGCTGTCAGCACTTACACCAACAACCTTATACCCTTTTTCGAGCAACAGATCGTAATTGTCGCGCAGGTTACAGGCTTGTGACGTGCAGCCGGGCGTACTGTCTTTGGGGTAAAAATAGAGAACCAGTTTGCTTCCTTTAAAATCCTGAAGCGCGATTGGGTTTCCGTTTTGATCGATGCCTTTAAAATCAGGGGCTTTGTCGCCCGGTTTAAGTTGTGTCATATTTTAATGATTTTGATAGTTTCCAATAATAAATCAACTATCAGAGTGAAAAGAATGTTCATTTTTTTACTACATTTGCTATTAATCAATGTATTCAGTAATAATAAAAAGTTATCGACAACAATGAACAATGTTTTAAGCGGACTGGAACCCAAGGCGGTATGGAAGTATTTTGAAGCGATATGTGGCATCCCTCACCCCTCAAAAAAAGAGGCGGCGATCATATCTTATATTAAAGGTGTGGGCGAAACCCTGGGTTTGGAGACCGTCGCAGATCATATTGGCAATGTGGTGATCCGGAAACCTGCAACTCCTGGCATGGAGCATCGTAAAACCGTTATCCTGCAGGGCCATCTTGACATGGTTCCGCAGAAAAACAACGACACGGTTCACGATTTTGAGAAAGACCCGATCGTACCTTACATCGACGGAGAATGGGTGAAGGCCAGGGGTACCACCCTGGGTGCCGACAATGGAATTGGCGTTGCAGCTGCACTGGCAGTGCTTGAAGCTGATGACATTGAGCACGGCCCCATAGAATGTCTTTTCACCATTGATGAGGAAACAGGAATGACAGGGGCCTTCGAACTGAAACCCGGCCTGCTTAATGGAGACATTCTGATCAACCTCGACTCTGAAGATGAAGGAGAATTGTATATCGGCTGTGCCGGTGGTATTGACACCAATGCATTCTTTAATTACAAAGAAGAAAAAGTACCGGCCGGGCATATCGCTATTCAAATTAATGTGAAAGGATTAAAAGGCGGCCACTCAGGATTGGACATAAAACTGGGGCGGGGCAATGCCATCAAAATACTAAACCGGTTGATGTGGCAGGCTTCACGAGATCTGGGGCTGTGTCTCTCTTCCGTCGACGGTGGCAGTCTGCGCAACGCAATCCCGCGTGAAGCTACTGCCATTGTAACTCTCCCCGAAGCAAACAAAGAAAAGTTTGAAAAAATGGTGAAGGAACTGCATGCAGACGTGAAGAAAGAGCTCGACAGTGTTGATCCTGGCGTGGAATTGCATGCGAAGCCCGTTGACCTTCCGGAATATGTGATGGATGAAGAAACCGGCAAAAACATTTTCAACAGTGTTTATGCTTGTCCAAACGGAGCGATCCGTTTTATTGCAGAGATGCCCGAAGTAGTTGAAACCAGTACCAACCTGGCCATTCTGAAATCGAATGCCGGTAAGGTTGAAGTGGCCACGCTGCAACGCAGCTCCGTCGACTCTGCCAAGCAGGATCTGTGTAATATGATGCGCACCGTATTTGAAATGGCAGGCGCTGACGTAGAACAAACAGGCGAATACCCGGGCTGGAAACCGGATGTGACCTCTTCGATTCTCACTACCATGAAAGATGTGTATCAGCAAATGTTCGGGAAAATACCGGAACAAAAGGTGATTCATGCCGGACTTGAATGCGGAATCATAGGCAGTGTATATCCTGGGTTAGACATGATCTCTTTTGGACCAACAATCCGAAACCCACACTCCCCTGATGAGATGGTCAACATCAAAACAGTAAAACTTTTTTATGACTTTCTCGTAGAAACACTAAAGAATGCCCCCTTGAAATAAAAACGAACCAATTTTTCATACAAACCCTAACCAAACTTATCACTCATGGAAAACAAAGAAGTCGCTCTTGAGAATCAAACCCGCAACCAAAAGATAGGGATTATCATCCTGGCCATATTGCTGGCCGTTGCCATCGTGGGCACTGTCATTTACATGAATCGTGCCGGAAAACTTTCGGATGAAAAGGATGCATTGCTTACCGAACGCTCAAGCCTGCAGCAAAGGATCAATGCACAGAATGAATCCCTTGCCCTTAAGGATGAAATCATCGAAGAAAGCAAGGCAAATATTGAAGCACTTAATGAAGAGCATGCAGAAATTGTTGCAGAAAAAGATGCCCGAATCATGAATTTAAGCAGAAGGGTTACCAATTCCGGAAATGAGCTTAAAAAAGAAAGAGAAGAAAATGCTTTGCTTCTGGCTGAAAAAGAAGAACTGGAATATCAACAGGGCATACTGAACGATGAAATCCATCAACTGAAGCAGGAAATGGATGATCTTGCCAATGCACACAATCAACTGCTTGAAGAAATTGAGCAATCTAAAGGCTTGAATGTGTACAATATGTGCATCATGACAAAATGGGATAGATGGATCTGTGCAGACCGCTACAATATCAGCAAAGCAAGAAGGGTGGATCACACTTTTATCAAATTTGAAATAGATGGCACGTATTTCACCGAAACCGGGGAAAGCCTCGTACATCTTGTCATCATTGACCCCAGCGGAATGGTTTTAAATGCAAATGAAGAATTTTTCCACATCGAAGCCACTGGAGAAGAAATCCAGTTTACTGAAGTACAAAGGATTAACTATACGAATGAGCCAGTAGAGGTTTCATTCAGCATCATTCACACGGAACGCCTGCAGGCCGGAACCTACCAAATCATGGCTTATGTAGATGGAAAACTGAGTCGAACCGAAGAAATGATGCTGGACTGATAAGCTGAATAAAGTTTTTGTTTGATTGCTTGCTGTCAAAAAATATTTTTCTATCTTTGCAGTCCGAATTTAAAAGCTGCAAGCCTTATTAATTAGCAGGCATTATTCACAGATAAAAGCATCAAGAAATGAAAAGGACATATCAACCATCAGTCAGGAGAAGAAAAAACAAGCATGGGTTCAGAAAAAGGATGGCCTCAAAAAACGGCCAGCATATTTTAGCTGCACGCAGAGCCAAAGGGAGAAAGCGGCTTAGTGTTTCCAGTGAAAAAACCCACAAATAATCTTATATAAGGTTTTAGGTTCTAATTAATGTCAAAGCCGGCTTATCTCTGATAGGTCGGCTTTTTCACTACACGCCTGCCACCTTTTCCGCTTTTTTCTTTTAAAAAATAGCTCTTTTGCTTCACCTTCTGGGCATCCGACCTGGCAACATAAATACTTTTTCCGGTGTAAGGATCAAATCCGGTATAATAAATCGTGGTGGCAAGCGTCATCGGTGTTGGCGTGAACTCCTGAACCTGATCGGTTTGCAATCCCATTTTTTGAACAAGCTGTGCCAGTGCCAGCATATCATTATCACTGCTCCCCGGATGTCCGGAAATAAAATAAGGGATCAGCTGCCATGGCAAGGCTTCCTCCCTGCACTGCTTCCTGAATTTGCTGTAAAACAATTGAAAAGACGTAAATGAGGGTTTTCTCATACCGCGAAGAACCTGATCTTCTGTATGCTCCGGGGCTACTTTCAATCTGCCGGAAACATGATGCCGGATCACACGCTGCAGGTATTCATTCAACGCGTAACGCTCCGTTGGTTCTTTATCCTTTCCGACAAGCATATCCACGCGCAATCCACTTCCAATGGTTAATTTTTTAACACCCCTGACTTGCATTACAGCATCATACAGATTCAATAAAGGTTTGTGGTCATAATTCAGGTTTTTGCATGTATCAGGAAAAATACACGAAGGCCGTTTGCATTTTTTGCATACCGACAGATCAACCCCTCCCATCCTGTACATATTGGCTGAAGGGCCACCCAGGTCGGTGATGTGACCTTTGAAGCCGGACATGGACGCGATCTTTTCCATCTCATCGATAATGCTTTTTTCAGACCGGCTTATAACAAACTTTCCCTGATGCGCGGCAATTGCACAAAAACTACACCCGCCAAAACAGCCTCTGTGCGCAGTTACCGAATGCCTGATCATCTCAAATGCAGGTATGGGTGGTTTTTTATGATATTTTGGATGAGGAAGGCGCGTGTAGGGCAAGTCGTATGGCAGATCCGCCATTTTCTGATCGGCAGGGGGATAAGGTGGGTTCACGACCACCAGAAATTCGCCGTTTTGCTGCACAAGCCGGTCGCCGGACCAACGGTTGCTTTCCTCTTCAAAGCTCATGAATGCTTTAGCAAATTCCTTTTTGTCTGCCAGACACGCTTCATGGGAAGGAAGTGTTTTAGCGGCAACCTTTTTAAAAGATGGCAACTCCGCAGCCGCAGGCCAGCGAAACGCGGTCTGCAAAATATTATGCAGACTTTCAAGCGGCACCCCCCTTTGCATGAGCTCCAGAATTCTGGCATATGGACGTTCACCCATGCCATAAATCAGCATATCAGCGCCACTCTCAGTTAAAATGGAAGGCCTTACCTTGTCCAGCCAGTAATCGTAGTGAGACAAACGCCGCATGGAAGCTTCCACGCCACCCAGCACAACAGGAACTTCAGGAAATAGCTTTTTCAGGATTTGGGTGTAAACAATGGAAGGCATATCGGGCCGGTACCCTGATCGTCCACCCGGCGTGTAGGCATCATCACTGCGGCGACGACGCCTCGGCGTATAATGGTTTACCATCGAGTCCATTGCGCCGGCTGTGACACCGAAAAAATATTTGGGAACGCCCAGCTTCTTAAAGTCGCGCAGGTCATCCCTCCAGTTGGGCTGTGGCAGAACGGCCACCCTAAACCCGTAATGTTCAGCGATACGTGCCATTACAGCAGCACCAAAGGAAGGGTGATCCACATAGGCATCACCGGACACCAGAATGATGTCAGGCTGATCCCAACCCAGCTTGTCGAGCTCTTCACGGGTAACTGGAATTTGATGACCGTCTTGATAAAAACCCTTCATAAAAGGAAACCAGATTATTATAGCTCAAAGATAAACTTTCTAAAATCAACAGGAAAACCTAAAGTCAACAGGATAACAAGATTTGTATGAAAAAAAACCTGTATTTTTGCTTTTTAACATAACCATTTGTTCATCTATGCTTAGAATCATCGGCACATTCATTCTCATTTATTTGATATTCAGGATATTGATATCATATATCTTTCCTAAAATCGGACAATGGTATTTAAACCGTTACCGGGATAAGTTTTATCGCAACAACCCCGCGGCAGCAAAGGCAAAGGAGCGCCGGAAGAAGCAGGGCATGCATATCAGACAAGAGCAGGATAAACAATCAGCTGACACCGATAAAATCGGTGAATACGTTGATTTCGAGGAGCTTGAAAACAAAGACCCTGATAAGTAATCCCAAAAAAATATTTACCTACAACTATTATTATGTCCCGAACCAAAGAAATCATCAACAACATCAATATAAAACGTTTCTGGCCATACTTTCTGGCTATTGGTATCTTCCTGATCATGTCACTGGTCTATGTGAGTCCGGTTCTCGAAGGGAAACACCTGTTGCAACCGGATATCATAAACTGGCAGGGTATGGCAAAAGAGATCAACGACTTTCGTCAGGACACCGGTGAAGAGGCATTGTGGACCAACTCCATGTTTGGCGGCATGCCGGCGTTTCAGATTTCCGTTATCTGGGCCAATAACATTGCTGATTTTTTTCATGATGTGATGACTTTGTGGTTGCCACGTCCGGCCGACATGATATTTCTATATTTTATCGGATTTTTTATTTTTCTGCTGATGCTGAAGGTAAATCCATGGATTGCGCTGGCAGGTGCGATCGGATTCGCCTTCTCCTCCTATCATTTCATAATCCTGGAAGCCGGCCACAATTCAAAAGCCGTTGCGATTGGCTATATGGCACCGGTTCTCGGTTCCATCATTTACACATTCCGGGGAAATTATCTGAGCGGGGGTATTTTATTTGCCGTATTTATGGGACTTCAGCTGTTTGCCAACCACTTCCAGATCACATATTACCTGGGTATCATTGTGGTTTTATATGGTTTGATGCAGCTTTACGAGCATATTCAACAAAACCAAACAGCTGCCCTTATAAAAAAGGTTGGCATTTTGTTCGCCGGACTGATCCTGGCGATAGGTATCAACATTGGCAACTTCTGGGGAACATACGCGTACACTTCAGAAACCATGCGCGGAGGTACAGAGCTGACAATCAGCGAAGAAAATACCACTTCAGGATTGAGCAAGGAATACATCACCAACTGGAGTTATGGCATTGACGAAACCCTCACCCTGCTAATTCCGAACGCGAAGGGAGGTGCAACAGGACCTCTTAGCGCACACGAAAGCGCCCTGGAGCAAGTTGATATTGCATACCGCAACATCATTGCCAATGAAAACAGCTATTGGGGCGATCAGCCTTTCACATCAGGACCGGTTTACGTGGGAGCGGTTGTCCTGTTTTTCTTCTTTCTTGGCCTGTATTTTTTGAAAGGACCACTAAAATGGGGGCTTCTTGCTGCCATCGTGCTTGCCATTATGTTGTCGTGGGGTAAGAATTTTATGCCGCTTACCAGCTTTTTCATTGACTACATTCCCGGATACAACAAGTTTCGGGCTGTATCGATGACGCTGGTTATTGTGGAGCTCTGTATCCCGGCACTTGCATTTCTCGGATTGTACAAATATGTTCAAAACCCCGGCAGTATATCCATCAAAAGCTCACGATTTCTGACAGCACTGGGAATGACTTCAGGACTTGCCCTGCTCTTTTACCTGCTTCCCTCTGCATTTTTCTCCTTTACAAGTCAGGTAGAAACACAAAGTCTGCGCGGACTGGCTGCAGATGAGCCGGGTATGGCCGCACAGATCAGGGAGTTCATCCATAACCTGGAGGCAGCCCGTGTTGCGATTTTCCGGGCGGATGCAATGCGCAGCTTTCTTTTTGCTGCCATAGCAGGGGTTATCACACTCCTTTTTTCCTATAAAAAAATTGGAAAACCGTTGTTTATTGCGCTTGTGGTTCTGCTGATTACCGCTGATATGTGGCCCGTAAACCGTAGGTACCTGAATAACGATCATTTTGTAAGCAGAAGGGTTGCAGAAAGGCCATTTGACCTGAGGACAGCAGACCAATACATCCTGCAAGACAACGATCAGTTCCGGGTACTTGACTTGACAGTAAGCACATTTAACAATACCCATGCTTCATTCTTCCACCATTCAATTGGCGGTTACCACGGTGCAAAATTACAGCGCTATCAGGAGCTTATTGACTTTCATCTTGTTGATGAGATGAACCGGATCGGGAACAACCTGCAGGCGATCAGGAACCCGTCAACCGCCCATCAGGCACTGGCACAAAATGTGGCTCTGAATATGCTGAATACAAGGTATTTCATTTATCACCCACAGGCCGAACCCATCAGAAACCCATTCGCTGCGGGAAATGCATGGTTCGTGGACAATTATCAAATAGTAGAAAATGCCGATGCAGAGATCCGGGCCCTGGCTGATCTTGACATCACGCAATCAGTCATTGTGGATGAACGCTTTGCCCATCATCTGGATGGTTTCTCCTTTGGTGATGATGAAAATGCATCGATTGATCTCGTTTCATACCAACCAAATCAACTCAAATACTCTTACAGCAGCAACACTGAGCAACTGGCTGTTTTTTCAGAGATCTATTATCCGGATGGCTGGATCGTTATGATCAACGGTGAAGAAGCAGATCATTTTCGGGTGAATTATGTATTGAGAGGGATGGTACTGCCGCCAGGGACTTATGAGTTCAGTTTCAGCTATAAGCCTGCTCCCTTTTTTACCGGACGTTGGATTGCTCTTTTTTTCAGCATCCTTATGGTTGGCGGATTGCTGGCAACCGCAGCATGGATCCTCTATAAGAGATATTTTATAAAGGTGGAATGATGGCTGAGGCCACGAGGATGAGAGGATGAGACACAACAGACAACGCTTAACGCTTAACGTTCTTACTGGCAGTTAAAAAACGAATAAACAGCAATCCATTTTTTCGACATTAACGATTTACAGACTGGTGAAAACAGTGCTTATAATAACCTATTACTGGCCACCGGGTGCCGGAGCAGGCGTCTTCCGGTGGCTGAAGTTCAGTAAGTATCTGCGTCAATTTGGATGGGCTCCGGTTATTTATACACCCACAAATCCTGAATCTCCTGTTCTTGACGACAGCCTGCTTCAGGATGTATCTGATGAGGTGAGGGTAATCAAACGGCGCATTTGGGAACCCTACCGCTATTATAAGATCCTGACCGGAAAAAAGCAATCAGAGAAAGTACAGACCGGTTTTCTTAATGAACGGATGAAACCCGGCTTTGGAGAGAAAGCAGCCACCTGGATCCGCGGCAACTTATTCATCCCGGATGCACGCAAATATTGGATCAAACCCTCAGTCAGGTTCCTGGCAGGCTGGTTAAAAGAGAATCCCGCAGATGCTATCGTTTCAACCGGACCGCCACACAGCATGCACATGATCGCACTTGGGCTGAAAGAACAGACCGGTCTTCCCTGGCTTGCTGATTTCCGTGACCCGTGGACACAGATTGACTTCTATGACAAACTGATGCTTTCAAAACGTGCCGACAGGAAGCAGCGCATGCTCGAGCAGAAAGTGCTGCGCAGCGCCGACCAGCTGGTGGCTGTCAGCAAGCACACCGCTTCAGGACTGGAAGATATCTGCAACAGACAGGTAACGGTAGTTACCAACGGCTATGATCCGGATGATTTTACCGACCTGCCGGCTTACAAGCAGAACAAATTCATACTGACGCATCTTGGTGCGATGAATGCTGACCGTAACCCACGTATACTATGGAAGGCTTTATCAGAACTTGTGCAACACAACAGTGCTTTGCGCGAGCAACTGGTCATCAACCTTATCGGAAAAACCGACATCAGCGTAAAGCTTGACATTGAAGAAAACGGTCTTGCCGAAAACACAAACTTCATTTCCCATTTACCCCATAAAAAGGCTTTGCGCAAGGCTTCACAGTCGGCAATGCTGCTCTTGCCTCTCAACAACACACCTAATGTACTGGGCATCGCACCCGGAAAGCTTTATGAATACCTGGCTTTAAAGCGTCCGATATTATGCTTTGGTCCCATGGAAGGTGATGCAGCAAACATCATTTTAGCCACAAAAAGCGGTTATGTTGTTGATTTTGATAATATTAACAGCTGCAAACAGGTGTTGCAGAATTGCATGCACAAGCATAAACATGAGCAATTACATGTTGAACAGCAGGACATTAATGATTTTTCACGTATGACACTCACCAGGAAGATGGCATACCTGCTTGATAACATCGAAAAAAGTTAAATATATGACAGCAATCCCAAAAAGAAGGATCAAAAAAACCTTGGATTTCTTATTAAAACACCACCCACCACCTGCCAAGTTGCTTGATCTTGGAACCAAAAATCTTTTATCCTCAAAAATGATTCAAGCAGGATACCAGGTTGAAAACACAAAAGGGGAAGATCTGGACATCGAATACAAACACTTATCTGTAGAACAGTACGATCTGATTACCGCTTTTGAAATACTTGAACATCTTGTAGCACCATATAATTTATTACAATCCCTGAAACAAGGGCAAAGAATGGCAGCCACTGTTCCGATTAACGTTTGGTTCAGTAAAGCGCACTGGAGCAAAACAGATCCCTGGGACAGGCACTTCCATGAGTTTGAGCCACGACAGTTTGACTGGTTATTGGAAAAATCCGGATGGAAAATAATTGCAAAGGAAACATGGCAGATACCCGCAGCCGGCATTAATGGTATCAGGCCGGTGTTAAGGTTTTTCATTCCAACATATTATGCTGTCTACGCAGAAAAAATACGTTAACCTTACCCCAATCACATAGGTTGACCCATTTTCTTCAGGGAATCATTCGTCAGGACCCATTTACAGGTAAAACGGAAAAAAGTAAGGGATCAAAAAGGTGGCCAAAATCCAGAAGATCAGGTTTAACGGCGCACCTACCCGCAGAAAGTCAGAAAATTTATAATTACCCACCCCATAAATCATTGTGTTGGTTTGATAACCGACCGGCGTCATGAAGCTGGATGAAGCGGCAAAGGCTATGGCCATCAGCAAGGGGCGCGCATCCACTTCCAATGCAACGGATGTGGCAATGGCTATGGGAGCCAGCAAAACGGCACTGGCATTGTTACTCATACTTTCTGTTAACAAGGATGTGAGAATGTATAAAACCGAAACAATTGCGATTGGCCCCAAAGAACCTACCATCCCAATTAGAAAAGTGCTAATGAGGGTTGCTGCACCACTTGTATCAAGGGCAACACCAAGGCTTATAGCACCTGCCAGAAGAAATATCACCTTCCAGTCAATTGCAAGGTAAGCTTCCTCCATTGTGATACAACGGGTTATTACAAGAAACATGGATCCGATGATTGCCGCCATCATAATCGGCAACACATTTAATGAGGCAAGCATAATTACCCCAACCAGCGTAAGTACCACGGTAAGCATCTTATCATTACGATATTTGGGCAAGTCTACCTCTGTAACAATTAGAAACGTGTTACGTCCACGCAACTCCAATCGCTGGAGATTTGGCAAATGCTCTTTTTCCACTTCAACAAGAAGCGTATCTCCGGCTTGCAAGGTGGTATTGGCAACTTTGTCGCGCATAAGTTCTCCACGATGCCTGATTGCCAAAACGGTTGCTCCATAACGTTGACGAAAATTCAGCTGTTTTACCGATTTCCCTTCAAAAGGGCTGTTGGGTGCAATAACCGCTTCAACAAATACAATTCGCTCGTCAGTTTTATTATCAGAAAGCTCTTCCAGACTTTTAAACTTGGCATCACTCTTCAAAGCAATCCCCTCACGCTCCTTTAATGTCCTGATCTTTTCCACATTGCATCTTACTTTCAGGATATCTCCCTCCTCTAAAAGCAAATCACCCGATGGCATGATATAGGTCTGTCCCTTTTTTTTAACCTCCAAAATATCAATATCAAGCTTGTTCACCAGCGGTGATTCTTTGATTGTTTTTCCTACAGAAGGAGCATTTCTGAGCAGCACAATCTCGGTAAGGTAATCACCCATCCCGAATTTCTTCATCAGTCCCTCTTCCACTCCCCGGTCAGGAATCAGGCGAATGCCAATCAACATCATGTAGAGCAGTCCAACACCAAAAAACACCAGCCCCATCTTTGACATCTCAAACATCGAAAAAGGTTCCAGACCATTATCGGCTGCAATGCCACTTACAAGTATGTTGGTAGATGTACCAATCAATGTACAAACGCCACCAAACATAGATGCAAAAGACAGAGGCATCAGCATTTTGGCAATACTCAGCTTTGATTGGGCAGCAGCGCCAACAAGAATGGGAATAAAGATTGCCACAACAGGCGTGTTGTTAATGAATGCAGAGATCACACCAACAGTGACCATTGTAACAAAAATGCCTATCCAAAAATTATACTTAAAAAGCCGGGCAATCTTGTTTCCAATACTCACAACAGCGCCCGACTTAAACAGGGCCGTACTGAGAATGAACATAAAAGCCACCGTGATGGTAGCTGAATTGCTGAAGCCGGAAACCCCCTGCGCCGGCGTGATCACCCCGGTGACCACCAATACCGACATAGCGATAATGGCCACCACATCCACGGGATAACGCTCCGTGGCAAACATCACTACCGCAAAGAATAATACAGCGAGGACAATGCCTATTTCAAGTGTCATATTCTTTCAAAACAAAGAATAAAAATACAAACTTCTTTGAAACAATCAGAAAAAAAGACGTTAAAAGGACTATTGCAAATCAAATTGCAGGTGGTGAAGGTAATAGTTTTGAGATACTTTTTTAATCAGAAGATAGCATCGGAATGTTTGACCGGCCCTCGTATTATAATTGCCAATCAGATAAACCGAACCGTCGCGGGCAATACCTTCTGCAATCACGGTAAAAGAAGAGGGACGGTTTCTGTTAAAAAAATCACGGAGGATCATCTCCGACTGGGTTTTACTGAACGTACCTTCAGCTCGGGGCAGAAAAAGATCCACATTCTGCCCGAAATACCTGGAAAGGTCACGGGAACTGCCTCGCTCTATTGCCTGACTGACATCCCTGGAAATATCTTCTGCATTGGCACCCTGAGCATATGAAATAACCGGGAACAAAGACAATAATAAAAGACCAACGAATGCTTTATATTGCTTCATGACTAAATAGAGAATGATGCATTGTAACAGGACAATCCAATAATACCACAAAAATCAATCCAAAAAACATTTTTATCATTAAAGAAAACCTTACAGTGAATAAACAGGTTGATAAGCATCTTAATGAGTTTTTATCAAGTTTAAAACCAATGTTGTATCTTAGTATACTGATAATGCAATAATTTTTATGAAAGTAAAGCTGCTGCTCACAGGCAAAACCGACCAGGAGTACCTGATCACGGGCATGAATGAATACATCAACAGGCTAAAACCCTATGTTTCGCTTGAGGTTGTTTTCATCAGCACCCCCAGGAAATGGAATGTATTCCCGTCGGCCCAACGAAAGGAACTGGAAGGAGATCTTTTGATCAAACATATCGAAAGGGGTGATTTGTGTGTGTTGCTTGACGAAGGGGGAAAACGCTATACTTCACCAGGATTTGCAAAGTTTCTGCAGGAGCAAATGAACCGTTCAGTCAAAAACGTGTTGTTTATTGTTGGCGGTCCGTGGGGCTTTGCCGAAAAAGTAACCAAAAGAGCGGACATGAAGCTTTCGCTGTCACCAATGACATTTTCACATCAGATGGTCAGGCTTTTTTTTCTTGAACAACTTTACAGAGCCTTTACCATTATAAGAAATCAACCTTATCATAACGCTTAGAAAACAATTTTAAAACAGTTTTATCGCACCAAAACACATATTAATTTTTGTATATGTAAAAAAATCATTAGTTTTATCATTATAAATTAAACCATTGTTTTAATTATGATAAAAAAGGTACTTGTAGCCAACCGTGGAGAAATTGCCGTTCGGATCATACGTTCCTGTCGTGAGATGGGCATTCTTAC
>SKSI01000044.1 GCA_007123065.1 Bacteroidales bacterium | reverse complement strand
GTTAGCGTCTTTTTCTCTGTATTCAAGGGCGTTAAGCATGTGCCGCAAGGCCAGTTCGTAGTTATTTCTCCTGTTATAAAATATTCCCAGTGAATAATTGGCATGCGCCAGACCTCCTTCATCCTCAAGTTCTGTAAATATGGAGATGGCACTGTTGTAAAAATACATTGCACTGTCGGCCTCAACCGTTCGGTTATACAGTGCAGCCAGATTGATCGCAGAAGCGCCCCGACGGTCTAAAATGCCGGGTTCATCCATTGCATACACAATATGGTAATTAACCATGGCACTGTCGGTATCGCGATTGTACCAGTTGAAATTCCCCGAAATAGCAAGCCAGGCAGCCCTTTCAACCGGATAATCATCAAGATGTGCCAAAACGCTGCTTTGTTCCAGCAATACAAGAGCTGAATCCATATCCAAGGGAATTAGTTCAGCCGAAAGTAAAGTCTTGGCATGCATTTTTTTCAACTCACTTTTTTTGGGGGAATGGATCACCTGGTAAAGGCTGTCAGCATATTTGTCAGCTCCCCCTTTGAAGGTTAATCCAAGGATCAGGACTGTGAAAATGAAGAAATTTTTATATTTCATTTGAGGTTTATCATAATTCGATGCTTCCAAATATAGCAATTATTGATTAATTTATTTATTTATTTATTGCTAATCTTAGAATATTTATCAGCACTAAACACTTAACGCTAAACGCTCAACGCTCAACGCTCAACGCCACTGTCTTAATCTTAATCCCGAATCGCTTTGCTTCCCGAATCGTAAACTCTCGGGACTTTCAGCTCGGACTTTGCTTACGCTTAGCCTTAACCTTAACCTTAACCTTAACCTTAACCTTAACCTTAACCTTCAAACAAATGTATCCTGTTTTTGTTATATTTTAGTTATTGATTAATATAACCTTTTTATGGTAAAAATCCTGTTTATATTGCTTGTCATTTTTGTTGGTTTCAATAGTGATGTTGCAGCTAATCAAAATGAGGGGAATGAAATTCCCGTTATGAATTTTGACACGTTTGAACCCCGCTTGCAGCAAGATGACGATAAAATTCATGTTATCAATTTCTGGGCTACATGGTGTGCCCCATGTGTTCGTGAACTTCCTGCCTTCGAGAAGCTTCATGAGAACTTCAGGGATCAGGGTGTGCACGTTTTGCTTGTGAGTCTGGATGATCCGCGCCAGATGGATTCAAGGATAAAACCATTTGTTGATCGTATGCAGCTGCAAAGTGAAGTACTTGTGCTTGACGACCCCAACTCTAATCGATGGATCCCGCTGGTGAGTGAAGAATGGAGCGGAGCGATCCCGGCTACCGTGATCTATTCCAGAGATTACCATATTTTTTTTGAAAGAGAATTTAAGTATGAAGAACTGGAAGAAATTATTTTATCCATCATTAAATAAGATTTTTTATTAACTTGCTAATTATTAATAACCAAAACCAAAAACGATGAAAAAGCTATTCTTTCTGTTTGCCATGTTGTTTTTAACTACCCAGGCTATCGGCCAGGGTTATGGCATAGGTGATGTTGCTACTGACTTCAGATTGCTGAATGTGGATGGCAATTATTTATCAATGTCTGATTATGAAGACATTAATGGTGTTATTCTGATATTTTCATGCAACCACTGTCCTTATGTCGTGGCTTATGAAGACAGGATGATTGAGCTGCACAATGAGTATGCTCCCAAAGGATTTCCCGTGCTTGCGATCAATCCGAATGACACCATTGCTGAACCACGCGATTCGTTTACAAAAATGATTGAACGGGCTCAGGAGAAAAACTTTCCTTTTGACTATGTGATTGATGCCGATCAGGAAATTTATCCAATCTATGGTGCAACCAGAACGCCGCATGTTTTTCTTCTTGAAAAAGTAGAAGATGCGTTTATTGTGGCTTACATCGGTGCGATTGATGACAACTACCGTGATGCTGCAGCCGTTAATGAGCGTTTTCTTGCCAATGCCATTGATGCGCTGATAGCCGGCGAGCGTCCGGATCCCGAAATGACCCGTGCCATTGGATGTACCATTAAAGTGCGCAACTGATAACACGACAATAAATCAATAAAACCGTAAGAATCAAATATGACCTGTTGATCTTACGGTTTTTTCTTTAAATAAGTTGGCAATGTCCCAATCAATTATTCATTATCTTTGGGGTTTGATGTTTCAGCAATAAATAAATACCATGGCTCAGGAGATCATTCGCATTGAAGCGATCCATAAGAATTATAAGGTTGGTTTGGAAATTGTGCGGGCGCTGCGTGGCGTTACCATTGACATCAATCGCAATGAGTATGTGGCTCTAATGGGGCCTTCCGGTTCCGGTAAATCCACTTTGATGAATATTCTGGGATGTCTGGATACCCCAACCAGCGGCCAGTATTATTTAAATGAAAAAGATGTCAGCAAGCTTCGTGACAATGAACTTGCTGAAATCCGTAACAAGGAGATTGGCTTTGTTTTTCAGACTTTTAACCTGTTACCGAGAAGCACTGCTCTTGACAATGTGGCGTTGCCGCTGATTTATGGCGGACAGACAAAAAGTGCACGCAGAACCAGGGCTCTTGAGGTCCTTGATCAGGTTGGTCTTAGCGACCGCACACATCACAAACCCAATGAGCTTTCGGGTGGCCAGCGTCAGCGGGTTGCCATGGCGCGGGCACTGGTAAATAATCCGTCCATCATTCTTGCTGATGAGCCAACCGGAAACCTTGACACCAAGACATCCATTGAGATTATGCGGCTCTTGCAGGATATTCATGATGACGGAAATACGATCATTCTGGTTACACATGAAGAGGATATCGCGAAACACGCACACCGCATTATTCGTCTGCGCGACGGAGAGGTCGAATCCGACGAAAAGAACACCAATATTGTAACGTTGGAGCAGACACGAATGGTGGGAAGTGAATGATTAGCAAATTAGCAAATGTGAAGATTAGCAAATTAGCAAATTAGCAGATGGGTTTGACACAAATCAACACTACATTTAAAGTGATGATACTGATAAATGAATCTAAATTACATGAATGATTGGAAAATATACACCAAGGGTGGTGACAAGGGGCAGACCTCGCTGCTTGGTGGCCGGAGGGTTCCGAAGCATCATCTGAAGATCGAGGCATATGGAACAGCAGATGAGTTAAATGCATTTATTGGATTGTTGCGCGACCAGGATATTGCTGCCCATTACAAAGATGTTTTGTTGGAGATTCAGGATCGCGTTTTTACGGCAGAGTCGATTCTGGCTTGCGACGAAGGCTGCAAACCGGAGAATTTGCCTGACATGCGTGATGAAGATGTGCTGATGCTGGAGCGCGAGATTGATAAGATGAATGAGGCATTGCCTGAGCTGACGAATTTTATTTTACCTGGCGGTCATCCTGCGGTTTCTTACGCGCATGTGTGCCGCTGTGTTTGTCGCAGGGCAGAGCGCATCATCACGCAGTTGGCGGATCAGGATGCGATTGATGAGCTTGTTATACAGTATTTTAACCGTTTGTCGGACTACTTTTTTGTGTTGGCACGCATGATAGCACTTGATCTGGGTGTTCCGGACACGATCTGGAGGGCGCGAAAATAATAGTGATTATCACTGATGCGATATGATTTTTCGAAAGATATTTTTTGTAATAATGCGATAAAGTATTAATTTTGCGACGCTAAATCGGGGTGTGGCGCAGTTGGCTAGCGCACTTGCATGGGGTGCAAGGGGTCGGAAGTTCGAGTCTTCTCACCCCGACTTTAACAAAACG
>SKSI01000195.1 GCA_007123065.1 Bacteroidales bacterium | reverse complement strand
TTATTTATTAAATTACACCATAAAGATAGATAAAATTGAAAATAATATCAACTGATATTATATAATATTGTTTTTTTATTATATTTGAAGTGTATTTTATCCACCAAAATTTGGGTTTTTATGAAAAAAGCGCTTTTACCATTGTTGTTTTTATGCATTGGCTTGTTCAGCACTCAGGCCAATGCAAGCATGTATCATCTTGACAATGATGCTGTTGATCAAATGTTTGCGCAAGCAGAACAGGTTGACATGCTGGCAATGCACAGTATGGCACCCACGGCTGCAAATGCCACATTCGTAGCACAGGAAAAGGATCCGGTGATTGCATTTATCCTGGCTTGGTTCCTTGGCCCATTAGGTATTCACCGTGCATATCTGGGGACCTCTACCGGTACAATTATCGGTTATATCCTTACTGCAGGTGGATGTGGCATTATTGCCTTTGTTGACTGGGTCTTGCTACTGATCGGACTGATCAACGATGATATCAGTCAATACGTTAACAATCCTAGATTCTTTATGTGGTAGGCTAATAATCCAGAAGCCCGGCTTCCACTTCAAAGAAAAATTGAGCGAGAGCCGTCTGAAGTTCATTCAGACGGCTATTCTTGTTTTTGGTCGCCAAATCACCTGCCTGACGGATCCCACCAAAATAAAACGACTGAAACGGACCCAAACCGGCAAAAAAGGAAGCGATGTAGTAACCGTTATACACCATTACTCCAAAAGCCGCAAGGGATGCAAGCTGAGAAAAAGCGTTCAAAATGCCCCACCCAGCCTCTCCCGCGTAAAACTGTCCGGAACCGGGTAAAAAAGTTGACAAAATCCCCGCCCGTTCCGGATCAATTTCCAACGCTCTCAGACCTTTATCAAGTATGTCATCATAGGCCTGCAAAGTCTTTTGGGTCCATGATTCATTTTCAGCGTAATTAACCATCCAGTTTTGGAGATGATTTCGCAGATCCTCCCAGTGCATTAAATCAGTAAGCACCAGGGATTCCAATAGATAAATCCGGTGTTCATGGGGTTCTTTAAACACATTCCGCAAATGCAACAAAGTAGCATAGGCTTCAAATGAAAACCCGGCCATAAAGGAACAAAAAGCGAATTGGTACAGCACCTCAAGACGTAAAGAGTCATTGCCTCTATAATTCAGGGATCGCTGCAGATCGCTCCTTGCTTTACCAAATGAACCCAGCTGTTTTAAGGACTCCGCTTTTTTCAGATTTGACTGCACACGCACTTCAGGGGATTCTGACAGAAAAATGATGCGCTCATATTCAATGGCAGCTTCAAAAAAATACCCATCAGCAAACAATGTGTTTGCTTTTTCAAAAACATCCTCCGCAGCAGACAACTTTTCAATTGAATGCGTTGCGCAAAGGAATATGCATGTCAAACAAAATACGTTGTTCCATTTCATATCTGAACTCCTGATTCTTGCGGCGCACAGCTACTGCACTGCCTGCAATATTTCCGGCATAAAACAAACCGGTGACCCCTGCTGAAATTATAAACATCGGGCTTTTTGCGCCTCCTCCCCTGTAAAAATCATAACTGGTAAAACCCAGAGCAGCCACATACAAAAAGCTGATAATTCCTTCGGATGTTTTCCCGGCATATATTCTTCCCAATCCAGGCACAGCAGCAGAAAGCATTCCAGCCACTAACGGGCTGGGTGTTCTGGCCTCCTCTAAACGGCGCCTGTGACTTTCCATATTACGCTCCTGCTCAACCATTACATGGTGTTCGCCGACAAAGGACATAGAATACTTAAAATATTCATCAAGATCATTTTGCAACAATGCCAAACCACTCAACTGGAGGCATCGCAAAGCTTCGTGCATGGAGCCGGAAGCAACGGGGATATTATACAACACCTTTTGCGCCTCCTGATGCTGTCCGATATGTGCCAGGTTGTAGGCCCCAAAAAAATGTGACTTATAAAAAACGGGACTCTCCTTCCCTACTTTCAATAGTTTATTTGCTGATAATTCAAGATTTTTCTGGCGATACATAACCCAGCCACTGAGAAAGTTCAAAGAATCGCTCCAGTCACGACCTGCATCGCCGATGCGCTCAAGCAAGTACAGACTGGCATCATAGTCTTCCCGTGTGATCAAATGAAGGATAAAGTCAAGCTCCGTACGCAATTCCTGATCCTGACCATCTAACCGCAAAGCAGCCTGTACAGGAAAAAACGAAAATACCAGAAGCAGGACTATAAGAGCAATACAGTATTTCATTTTTTTTGTTTTCCGTATATATCCGTCTGCTCATGGACTTTACCACTCTGCTCAATAATCATCAGGGGATGAATATCCATTGCCGCCACTCTGTTGCAACGGATTAGCCGATCGGCAGTTCCGACCAGTCCTCTAACAAGTCCGTACTCTCTGATCAACGATTTACTGAACGAAGAGCAGGATGGATGATACAGGCATTCTGACGGTAGCTGGGGGGAAATAAAACGTTGATAAATGTACATTAGTCCTGAAAATGTGAGTGTAACAGGATTGTATCGTGCCGTGAAGCGGTCGCTGCGAGGTAGCAGAAAGGTGATTTCTTGCTTACTATCAGCAGCTTCCAAAACAAAATGGGCAGCCAGAAGCTCACTTTCTGACACAGCGGGCTCTTGCCCTGCGATATCTGCAGAAAGCAGAGCAGAAAAACAACTGAAGATAAAAACCAATTTAGTCAAGATAATGCGCATCATCAGGAATTTCAAAATCAAACCAGGCACTCACTGCCTGGCGGTTAGTTTTAACATCAGAAAATCTGACCCTGTTCACAATCGAGTCCCCTTCAGGAAGGTAATTGAACTCTGTAACTGTCAGGGGCAAAACCACATCAGCAAATATTTCAAAATTTGAATAATAAACCCTGCGGATCAGGTTCCCTCCGGCATCATAATAACCGGCATAGATAGGCAGTTGATCTTCGTGAACTATTTCAATTTTTGAAAAAAGATGACTGACTGAACCGGGTGGTATCCACTCAGTAATAAGAAGACCATCTTTAAATTCTGGTCTCACTGGGGAAAAGCCCATATCCCTTAGTCCGAGGTCCTGGGTTTTCCCTGTTAAAAAGAAAAAAATCAGGTTGTTTTCAGAACTATATTCGAAGCCTTGTGTGCGATACACGGTGTGCTTTTCCTGATCATAAATGGTCAATTCACCCTGGCGGTTTGTGATCATAACCTGCTTCAAAGGCGCTCCCATCCGTGTAATCAGTTTCCCATCCAAAGCCTGGTAAAACAGCTCGGCATGTACAACAGCCGTTTTCCCTGACTGCAGGCTTTGGCTTTCCATCTTCAGCATGATGCGATCAACCCCCATCAGCGAAAAGGCCGTAGTAAATAATACAACCGGGATTAAGATAAGGAAAAAAAGCCTGTTTCTCATAAGATCATGCTATTTGTTTTTTTAAAATAATTCTGAATGTAGTACCTTGATTAACAACAGAGTGCTTTACAAAAAGCTTACCTCCGTGATAATTTTCAACGATCCTCTTACTTAACGATAAACCCAAACCCCAGCCACTCTTTTTGCTTGAGTATCCCGGATTGAAGATCGCCTTTTGCTGCGAAGATGGAATTCCTTTGCCGTCGTCAGATATATCAACAATCACTTCTTTGTGTTGGTCCTCAATAGAAATATATATTTGCCCTTTGCCTTTCATAGCGTCAATGGCATTCTTAATGATATTTTCTACCACCCAGCCAAGCAGGTTGCTGTTGTGGGGCACAATCACCTCATTGTCCGGTACAGCAAGCTTAAACGAAACCTTTCGTGAGGTGCGCCTTTTCATGTATTCGAGCACTTCAACAACCGGAGCAACAACATCAGATGCGGTTAACTTTGGTGGTGAGCCAATCTTTGAAAACCGTTCGGTAATGTTTTCAAGACGCTGTACATCCTTGGAAATATCCTTGATGGTTTCATCATCCACACCTTTCAGCTTCAGCATCTCCACCCAGGCAATGAGTGATGACAGCGGCGTACCCAACTGATGAGCTGTTTCTTTTGACATACCAACCCAAACCTGGTTTTGTTCGGCATTCCTTGCAATGCTGAACAACATATAGGCGACAAAAAGCAGGATGCTGATTGCCAGAAGTTGCAAAACCGGATAATATCTTAGCTGTGTCAGCAGGAAAGAGTTGGTATAGTAAACATAACACAGACCATAAGTTGGCAGATGCACATCCAGATATCGGTTTTTTCCGGTCATTGACGCGATCATATCCTGAACCTGTTGTTCATCATGAAAATCAACACCCTGAATGTTGCCGTGTGCAATAAGTTCTTTATTGGAGGCAGCAACAACAATCACAGGAACATTAGCGGAAGAGTTTACAACAAGATCTGACAGAAAAGTATCTATCAGATCATTCATGATGTCACGCAATTCGGTAAAGACTTTGGAATCCTGATAATAGATATACCGGTAACCGCCAATAATAGAGAAGGTAAGAGGCGGGTATTTAGAAAGATAATCGGCAAGTTCTCCCTCTAACCTTCTATAGTTGGAGAAACGTTCATCAAGGTTGCTGGTTGATATTACTTCACCCTCTTCGTCGGTTAGTACCAGCGGAATGGTTGTATTGCTATAAAGAATATTGGTATATAGTGTTAATGCACCCTGATCGATATCATCCATATTAAGCCTGCTGTATACCTGCTTGATCAGTTCAACCCGTTCTGCCTCTTCATTCTGAATAACGGCAAACAACCGTTCACTGTCGCGCAAAAGGCTTTCCCTTTTTCTGATTGCATCCACCCACAACTCAACACGCTGTCTTTCATCGCGGGCAATCTTTCGAACCATCGTGTCGGTATAATATAACGAAGCAAGCACAATCAATGCCGCAAAGCCCAACAGATAAAGTTTCCACTGCTGCTTGCGAGAATAGATCTGGAGTCCGGTTATTTTTTTAATGAATCCCAATCTTTGTCTGGATTATATATTTTTATGACCCTTCAAAAATATAAAAAAAAACAGCACTATATATAGATCATCTTACGCGATAAGGTCAAACTGTTTTCAACAAAATTAAACAAACATCCCCTGATTATGCTTATTTTTGCATCTGTCAATAAAAAAAGCCACATAAATTACCAAGAAACCAATTCAGATGTCACTCATAAACAGTTTTATTTCCTGGTATTTCAAGAGAAGGATGTCCCGAATCGAACAATTCAGGTCCAGCCCAACAAAGATTCAGGATCAACTGCTTATTGACTTACTTTTTAAGGCACGCAACACCGAGTGGGGCAAAAAGTATAAATACGATCAAATCAAAAGCTATGAAGATTTCCGGGAAAGAGTGCCTTTGCAAAACTATCAGGATGTCAGGCCTTTTGTTGAGCGTATGTTAAAGGGGGAGCAAAACATCCTGTGGCCTTCGGACATCAGATGGTTTGCAAAATCCTCAGGAACTACCGGTGACAGAAGCAAATTCATCCCTATCAGTAAGGAGTCGCTCACAACCTGTCATTACAAGGCAGGTAAAGATGTTTTGACCTTGTATTGCAACAATTATCCGGACACAGGCATTTTTGACGGCAAGGGTCTCATTATGGGCGGAAGCCATAAGGTCAGTGAATACAATAACAAAGCATTTGTTGGGGACCTGTCGGCTGTTTTGTTGCAGAATGCCCCATCCTACAGCAATTTTTACAGGATTCCGGATCTCTCCATCGCGTTGCTTGACAACTGGGAAGAGAAACTGGACAAGCTGGCACACGCCACTTTTGGGGAAAATGTCACCAATGTCAGTGGCGTTCCTTCATGGAACCTGGTATTGATGAAACGGATTCTGGAGATAACCGGCCGCAACAACATTCTTGAGGTCTGGCCCAGGATGGAGGTGTTCATTCACGGAGGTGTTAATTTTGACCCCTACAAAAGCCAATATGATCAAATCCTGCCATCACCGGATATGCGCTACATGGAAACATACAACGCTTCTGAAGGCTTTTTCGGAATTCAGGACAGGAAAGAAGGTAATGATATGTTGCTGATGCTTGATTATGGGATTTTCTTTGAATTCATTCCAATGGATGAATTTGGAAAAGATAATCCCACGGTGTTGCCCCTGGCAGAGGTTCAAACCGGCACCAACTATGCCATCGTCATCAGCACAAATGCCGGTCTCTGGCGCTATCTGATCGGCGACACAGTCAGGTTTACCAGCCTAAATCCCCACCGTATCAAGATTTCCGGACGTACAACAAGCTTCATCAATGCATTTGGGGAAGAATTAATCGTTGATAATACAGATACTGCCTTAAAGACCGCCTGTGAAAAGTCAGGCGCCATAATAGCTGAATACACAGCAGCACCTGTTTACCTTAAAAACAATGAAACTGCCGCACACGAGTACATCATCGAGTTTGAAAGAGAACCGGAAAACCTGGATGATTTTATAAAAATTCTTGATGATGAACTCAAAAAACTAAACTCCGACTATGAAGCCAAAAGAAGTGGTGACCTGATGTTGCAAAAACCGAAAGTTGTCAGTGTACCAAAAAATACCTTCTTCGGATGGTTGAAAGCAAAAGGGAGGATCGGCGGACAGAACAAAGTTCCAAGGCTTTATAACGACAGAAAGTACGTTGAGGAAATTATGAAGTTCCTGAAGGAGTGAATCGTATACGGATGACCTGACAGCTAAGCACATCCCGTTGCAGGATACAAAAAGAAAATGTATTTTTGTTTTTCTGATCATTAACCATAACCAACATGCACATAGCCATTGCCGGAAATATCGGTTCCGGAAAAACAACCCTAACTCGATTGTTGTCAAAGCATTACGGATGGGAAGCCCATTATGAAGATGTAGACACCAACCCCTATCTGAATAATTTTTATGAAGATATGAAGCGCTGGTCTTTTAACCTGCAGGTTTATTTTCTGAACAGCCGCTTCAGACAGGTTGTTGAGATCCGAAAGCAAGACAGAAAGGTGATTCAGGATCGAACCATTTATGAAGATGCCTATATTTTCGCCCCTAACCTGCACTCCATGGGACTGATGTCATCGCGTGATTTCAACAACTACAGCAGCCTGTTTGAGCTGATGAGTTCATTCATTCAACCTCCGGATCTGTTGATTTACCTGAAGGCAGGTGTACCAACCCTGGTAAGCCAGATACAAAAGAGAGGCCGCGATTACGAAAACTCCATTCGCCTTGATTACCTGAAAAAGCTCAATGAGCGCTATGAAGAATGGATTTCCGGCTACGACCTGGGAAAATTATTAATCATTAACGTCGACGATATAAAGTTTGACGAACGCCAGAAAGACCTTGGGCAGGTGATCCATAAGATCGATGCGGAGATACATGGATTGTTTTAGTTTTTAACCACAAGCAAACATATATGCGAGCCATTGGCATTATCCCGGCACGTTACGAATCCAGACGATTCCCCGGCAAGCCGCTTGCCGACATTCACGGAACCACTTTAATTCAACGCGTTTATGATCAGGCAAAGAAATGTTCTGTCCTGGATGAAGTGGTTGTGGCTACAGACGATAAACGAATCCTTGATCATGTGCTGCGCTTCGGCAAGGCCGTTATGACAAACCCTGACCATCCAAGCGGCACTGACAGATGTCTGGAGGCTTATGAACTGTTGAACAGTAACAAAAGATTTAATGATAACGATCTGCTGGTCAACATACAAGGTGATCAGCCTTTTATTGCACCCGAGCAAATCGCAGTTGTTGTTGAAGCCTTTAAACACCAGGATGTAAGTATCGCCACGCTTGCCACCAGCATTAAGAATCAAGAGGATATGAAACAGAGCGATGTTGTAAAGGTTGTCTGTGATAAAAACGGGAGGGCCCTTTATTTTAGCAGGTCACCAATTCCTTTCTGTCGAAACAAAGATTCTTATGGATCTGTTGCTCTCCCGGGAATGAAACACATCGGAATTTATGGGTTTCGAATCAGCACCCTGAAGCAACTCTGCAGATTGCCTCTGGGAAATCTGGAGCAATCTGAAGGTCTGGAACAACTCAGATGGCTCGAAAATGGTTTTAAAGTTTGGGTAAAAGCAACTGCTATTGACAGGATCAGTATTGATCGCCGTGAAAACATTTTTCAATCCGGGGAAACAAGCTGAACAATTTTTCGTATACATAACTTGTGGGAAAAACCCATCTTCATTTGTTTTTTCTTATCTTAGTAGGATGAATTTGATAAAACATTTCATTATAAATTTCAAAATCATATCATGATAAAGCTTGGAAAATATATCAGCGAATTGTTATATAGTCATGATTCCGTGATTGTTCCGGGATTTGGTACTTTTTCAACGAAATATGTTCCTGCCAGATTCATTCCGGAAGAAAAGATCGTGGAATCACCCAGAAAGATTGTTGATTTCAGGCCAGAGCCCAAACAGGGAGACACCCCTATCATTGCATATATTGCCAGGCAAGAGGGAAAAAGCCATGAAGAGGTTTTGCAGCAGATCACCGGCACCCTCAGAGATACAGAACATGCACTTGAAGCAGGTAACAAAATTGAGTTCGAACTGATAGGAACTTTTCATCGCGATACAGACGGAAGTTTAAATTTTGAAGCATCACGTCAGATAAACTATCTTGAAAATGATACAGGTGTTCATACAGTAGAGACACCTCCGCAGAAACCTTTGCCAGGAGTAAAACAATCCAGACCGGAATCTGAAACAGAAACAGTGGACGCATCAGAAAAAAAATCAAAACCTAAAACAGAGGAAATCATGAAAAACCCTGAAAAAAAAGAAACAAAACCAGTTCCCAAACAGCCTGAAAAAGAGGGCATGGATCCTGCACTAAAATGGATTGCGATCATAGGTATACCCCTGCTCGTCATCCTGATTGTAATTTTCTGGCAGTTCAATTACTTTTTTGGTGAAGAAGGGTTGTTCAGCAGATCTGAACCCGTAGTTATAGAAACACCTGTAGTTCCTCCGGCTCCAATAACTGAAGTGGTTGAAGAAGCTCCTGAACCAACTGCGGCAATAGAGCCAGAAGAGCCTCCCTTTGATCCATACATTGAGCCTGTCAGACCGGATCCCAACCGGCCCGTGTATTATGTCGTTGTCGGCAGTTTTCGCAACGAACACAACGCCACCAGCATGGCGCTCAAGCTCAGAAAAGAGGATCATCGTCTGGCAAGTGTTCTCGCAAAAACCCCTGCTGACTTTTACCGTGTCTATTCAGGGTGGTATTATGACCTTAATGAGGCCAAGGCAAAAAAACAACAACTCGATGAAGACCTGAAGCAAATCGCCTGGATCCTCCACCGTTAGATATTTGTAAGACATCACATCAAAATACCGTGCCAAAGAACAAGCTGAAGAAATTTGCTGAATTAAACAGCTTTTCCAACGTACTGCAGCCCCAAAACATTCACACGGGCATCAACCCATTCCAGTTCAAAGGGAAATGGGGCGAATCTTTTTTTTGCAACACCAACCCCATTGTGCTTGAAATCGGGTGTGGCAAAGGAGAGTATACCGTCGGGCTCGGGAAAGCATTTCCAAACAAGAATTTTATCGGAATTGACATAAAGGGAGACAGAATTTGGAATGGTGCCAGGGAAGCACTTGAACAGGGCTTGCATAATATCGCTTTTCTGCGCACACAGGCTGAACATATCAACAGTTATTTTGATAAAGATGAAATATCAGAGATATGGATCACTTTTCCAGATCCTCAGGAAAAAAAGATACGCGCAAAAAAACGGCTAACATCACCCCTGTTTCTTGACCGGTATAGAAAAATTCTCAAACCACGATGTCCGATCCACCTGAAAACAGATAATGTGTCGTTGTTTAACTATACGCTATCCATAATCAGGGATGAAAAGCATTATTTGCTTGAATCAACCGATAATCTTTACGCTGATGCGCAAATAAATGAACCGCTTCTGAAAGAGATTCAAACTTTTTACGAAAAGCGTTTTCTTGCACAAGGGAAATCTATCCATTACATAAAATTCTCATTGCATGAAGGATCAAGCTGAACAGCCTGACTTCTTTCAGAAAGTTTATGCCGTCGTAAGGGAAATCCCAAAAGGCAGGGTTACCACCTACGGAGCCATTGCTGCCTGTCTCGGTTCAAGAGGAAGCAGCCGAATGGTCGGATGGGCAATGAATCATGCTCACAAAGCAGACCCAACAATCCCGGCACACAGGGTGGTGAACCGTTTGGGAATCCTTACCGGAAAAAACCACTTTGGTAGCAGCACCATGATGCAACAACTGCTTGAAAACGAAAATATTAAGGTTGTTGACGACAAGGTTGTTGATTTTCAGAAACTTTTCTGGGATCCGAATCAGGAGTTGAAGTAATTGTTATCCTCAGAAACACAAAACCTTCATTTATAAAAAAAGTATTATTTTTACAAAAACTAAATAAAAATAAAAACCGAATAGAATTTACACTATGTCAGACAAAACAGAACTTATTCAAAAAGTAGAAAACGTAATAAATCAAATCCGTCCATACCTGGAAGCAGACGGAGGCAACATCCGTTTTGACAGCATTACGGAAGATAATGTGGTAATGGTTGAGCTTCTGGGCGCTTGTGGCTCCTGTCCTATGAGCCAGATGACCCTGAAAGCCGGCGTGGAACAAGCTGTAAAAAAAGCCATCCCGGAGATACAGGGAGTGGAAGCGATTAATTAAGGTTAAGGTTAAGGTTAAGGTTAAGATTAAGATTAAGGCTGAGGTTTAGACCGTTCACTGTTTACCGTTCACTGTTTACCGTTCACTGTTTACCGTTCACTGTTTACCGTTCACTGCCTCAAGTGGCATTTCACGCCCTATGCCCAGACATTTGGGTGACACCCGCAGCATGGGTGGCGACTGAAATCTTTTGTATTCATTCATGAACACCATCCGGGCAGTTTTTCTAACCAGTTGTTCATCAAAACCATCGGCAATGATGGCAGAGGGATCTTGTTGCTTTTCAAGCAAGCGATACAAAATGGAATCCAGTATATCATAAGGAGGCAACGAGTCTGTATCTTTTTGATCCGGCTTCAGCTCGGCACTTGGTGGTTTAACAATGGTGTTATTGGGGATTATTTCATCCCTTTCGTTAATCATCCCGGCCATCCCGAAGACTTCTGTCTTGTATACATCGCCGATGACAGCCAGTCCGCCGCACATATCACCGTAAAGCGTTCCATAACCTACAGCAGCTTCACTTTTGTTGGATGTATTCAGAAGCATATATCCAAACTTGTTGGAAAGACCCATCAGAATCACTGCACGTGCACGTGCCTGGATATTCTCTTCGGCTATCCCGGAGGCTGTATCAACAAAAAACGGTTCAAGGCTTTTATTGAAGCTTTTTACCACATCATTGATGGGGATGGTGCTGTGACGCACACCAAGATTATTGGCAAGCTGCAATGCATCGGCAACAGAATGATCCGAGCTGTATGGACCCGGAAGCAACACGGCCCAAAGATTTTCAGCACCCAATGCTTCGACGGCCAGCACCAGTGTAAGTGCCGAGTCAAGCCCTCCTGACAGTCCGAGGATTGCCTTTTTTATCCCTGTTTTTCTGAAATAATCGCGTATGCCCATCACCAAAGCCTGCTGCATCAACCGATACTTTTCACGATCATCAGGAACCTTGGGCGGCTCAATTCCGGGATGTTGAAGCACTTCATCCAGCTCATATACGCAGAGGGCCTCCTCAAAGGCCGGCAATACATCCACCAGCTGTCCTTTCTGATTACAAACCGCAGATGCACCATCAAAAAGCAAATCGGTCTGAGCACCAACCTGATTAGCAGAAAACACAGGCACACCATACCTGGATGCATTCTGCATAAGGATATTAAGCCGCTCTGGACGGTGATTCCAGGCAAATGGAGATGCGGAAATATTAATGATCAAATCAGGCTTTTGGCGGGCAAGAATATCCGGCGGATTAATTGGATACATCCCCAGTCCGTCGATGTTCCAGATGTCTTCACAAACAGTAATCGCGATCCGCTTTCCATTAAACATTACGGTATTAAATTCCGTGGCGGGTTCAAAATAGCGGTATTCATTAAAAACATCATATGTAGGAAGCAATCCTTTGTTATAAACATTCTGAATGGCACCATCATAGAGGAGAAATGCCGAATTGAAGATGCTCTTGCCTCCTGTTTCTTTATTTCGCGATGGACCGCCCACAATGGCAACTATGCCGGTACAAGCTTTTGCGAGTTGATATACCGATTCCATACATTGTTCCAGAAAGCGATCTGAGTAAAGCAAGTCGCGAGGCGGATAACCGCACACAGACAGCTCCGAAAAAACGATCAGGTCAGCATGTTGCTTTCGGGCAGCCTCGATGGCCTCCAACATCTTATCGAGGTTGTATCCAAAATTGCCGACATGTAGATTAATCTGTGCTAATGCAATGCGCATTGAATTGTTGATTGATAATTTTTAATGATGAAAGTTAAACGGGATCAGAACAACACGCCCAGGCTTAACTCAATATACAGGTTGTGTGCACTGGGTGTATAAGGCACTGCATCATTTTGATACTCCAGCACATTGGAAAATCCATTATGAAAGGTGATACCAAACAGCAGGGATGTTAACCCGCCAAAGTTGTATTCGGCTCCTGCACCAAGCAACAATCCTGCCCTGAGAAAACTGGTTTCTTCTTTAATATCAATAGTTGGCTCGAATTCTTTTGTACCATCCGGCAACCTTAGCTCTTCATCTGCAAATGCACTTGCCAAAAAGCCCAAACCAACACCAAATTTACCATAGTAGGTAATGTAACCAATTTCGACTGTACGCAATTTCAGTGCCAGTGGGATTTCAATATGACGGTAGCGATGATCCCGGTGCTTGTCAACTTGCACCAGACTGCCTTCGATTTCTTGTTTCCAGGGGTATGACATTTTTCCTCCGGTTTGCAATATATTGAGCCCGGTGGTGATGGCATAATTTTCGGCAAACTCATAATCGACAATGAGGCCATAGGAATAACCAAGCCCCACACCGTCATTCTCGTAAAACCGTGTTTCTGTTCTGAACCAGGCAAAATTTGGCGAAACCTTCAGACCAAAGCGAAAACCAAAGTCATTCGCAAGAACGGTTGAAGCCAGCAGGATCAAAATCGCAAATGATATTCCCTTTTTCATACTTTTTATTTATAGATTTACGTTTCAACTAACAACATTGAGTGTACGATTTCATATCATTCAATGCGTTTAAAGTACAAATACACAACAAGACCATTCAAAGATACGCAAAGAACTTTCAAAACAAACAACCTGAAAAAGGTTTTTATTGAAAAAAAGATTATTAGGGAGTTTAGAAGTTGAGGGGTTGAGGAGTTTAGAAGTTTAGAAGTTGAGAAGTTGAGAAGTTGAGAAGTTTAGAAGTTGAGAAGTTGAGGGGTTGAGGAGTTTAGAAGTTTAGAAGTTTAGAAGTTTAGAAGTTGAGAAGTT
>SKSI01000014.1 GCA_007123065.1 Bacteroidales bacterium | reverse complement strand
AATTTGATTGAGATCTAAGTTTTTCATGCTTGCCGTAATTGTTTTGCCCTGTGGGTCGAGCAAAGCCTTTAATGGCATCACATTGATCTCTGCACGGAACTTCTTTTTCATATGGTTTTTTGTTTATTGATTCTGTTTCTTTGCGATTTTTACGCCTTTGTGGTATATTTTCTTTGTGTTCTTTGAGTCTCTGTGGTAGTTTTTCTTTTTTGCACCACAAAGGCACGAAGAACACGAAGTCTGCCTCCTCCCAGATCCCGGTTCTCCAGTCTCAGATCTTCCTTCCAGCTTCCTG
Organism: Bacteroidales bacterium; assembly: GCA_007123065.1. Classification (GTDB taxonomy): domain Bacteria; phylum Bacteroidota; class Bacteroidia; order Bacteroidales; family UBA7960; genus PUPG01. The sequence goes on along the minus strand of SKSI01000014.1, from coordinate 3,525 downwards.
CCTCCCTTCACTGTTCATCGGTAAAATAACCGGCCACAGCAACGACAAAAGTATGTAAAAAACCATGAACATCGGCATGGCTGTCCATCCAAAAGTTATCAACAGAATGATGCATCCGGCAAGAAAAACAATTCTGATGCGATTCTCTTTAAATGCGAAGGATCTGACCTTCAATGAGAACATTTTAATTGGAGCGATCAACAAAAAAGAGAGAATGGCAATCAACAGGAGGTTTGGCCAAACCGAAAAACTGAAAGAGTTCAGTACTTTGTAGCTAATTGTTCCGGAATCCGCTAAAGCAAGTGTAAGTGGTATTGATGCAATCAGTAGTGCATTCGCCGGCGTCGGCAAACCAATGAAGTAGTCTTTGTCATCTTCACCCAGATTATACTTCGCCAGCCTCAAGGCGGAAAAAGCGGTGATTAAAAAAGCAAGTCCGGATAAAACAAAATAGTTGCTTTCATGGTTAGAGTGTTGTAAGGCATTGCTAAAATAGTAAAAAACAATTGCCGCGGGTGCAAGTCCAAAGCTGATCAGATCCGCCAGTGAATCAAGTTGTTTTCCGATGCCTGAATAGGCTTTCAGAATGCGTGCTGCGGCACCATCCAGAAAATCGAGAACAGAGCAGGCAATGATCATCACAGCACCGGTCTCAGGTTTGCCACCAAGAATGTAAACCACAGCCATGCAGCCTATTAGAAGATTAAGTAACGTGATTATATTTGGAATTTGTTTCATACGACACAAAATTTCAGGTTAACAAAAGATGACAATGAAACAGTCCGATTTTGAACGTCTTCCTTTGAGAAAAAAGGTTTACTACGTTTTGGAACGTGGTAAAGCTATTACAGCAAGGCAGTTTTTGCATTATCATATCAAACTTTACGCTTATGCCGAATTCTATATTGAACTTTGGTACATCCCCGCTACCAATAAGATCGAACGGGTAGAGCTGCTCTCTCTTGATGATGTTCTCCATATCTATAAAAACGATTTCGACATCTCTGAACTGCTAAAATAGTCACTTTTCTGATCAATCCGCATTTGCCGATCATATTTGTATCCTTTGTGAATTAAAAAATCTTGTCGATATTCGCACATTATAAGCTGTATTATCTTTTTATTTTCTGTTAACATCATCTTATGAAAAACGCCTTCTTTTACTACATGCGGCTGTGTGTACTCATGTTATTTCCCTTTGCCCTGACGGCGCAAACAGAGTCAATTACCCTTGAAAAGCTTTGGCTGGACAGGCATTTTACACCGAAAACCATTACGCTTGGGCGGTCGATGGCAGACGGGATTCATTATACTTTAATCAAAGATCAGACTGATATCCTGAAGTACAGGTATGATACCGGTGCGCTTGTCGACAGTGTTTTTACCACGCGTGGGCTTTTGATGGATGATGAAGGAGATCCGCTCAGAATTGATGCGTATTCGTTTTGTCCGGATGAGCAAATGCTTTTGATTGGGGTAAAACAGGAGTCAATTTACCGGCGGTCCCGGCGTGCTGAATACCATGTTTGGAACAGGGAGGCAAAAAGCCTGAAGCCTTTATCTGAAGGTACCAAACAACGCTTGCCCGATTTTTCGCCGGATGGCAGCAAGGTCGCCTTTGTGAGGCAAAATAATCTCTATATTAAGGAGTTGTCAACAGGGGTGGAGTATCCGTTAACAACTGATGGCCTGCACAATCACATTATCAACGGCACAACGGATTGGGTTTATGAGGAGGAATTTTATCTGACGAAAGGCTTTGAATGGTCGCCGGATGGACGACGCATTGCCTATTTGCGTTTTGATGAAAGCCACGTGCGTGAGTTTGTGATGATGAAATACGGGCAATTATATCCGGAAGAATACCGGTTTAAATATCCAAAAGCAGGGGAAGAGAACGCTCATGTGACTTTGCATATTTATGATCTGGAAACAGACGATCACCTTCAGGTTGATGTTGGTGATGAGAAAGATCAATATATTCCGCGGTTGAGATGGACCAAAGATCCCGGGGTTTTGTCTTTTCAGCGCCTAAACCGTCATCAAAACCATTTGGAGCTACTTCTTGCCGACGCAGCAACCGGTAATATCCGCACATTGTATGAAGAAAGAAACCCCTGGTACATAAGAGTAACTTTCGATCTCACCTTTCTGGATGATGGCCGTCATTTTATTATCTCCAGCGAGAAGGATGGCTATACACAACTTTTTCTTTATACTATGGATGGAGAGGAGGTGCGTTGTTTAACCCCGGGTAATTATGACATGGACCGCTTTATTGGAGCAGACGAAGAGAACGGACTGGTCTATTACCTGGCAAGAACGGGGTCGCCGCTTACAAATGATCTGTATGTCGTTGACCTTGATGGCCGGAACCGGAAGCGTCTCACCGCCGGGTCCGGGACAAACAGTCCTTCATTCAGCAATGGTTACCGGTATTATATCAATCGGTTTTCCACTGCTTCGGCACCTCCTGTTTACAGCATTCACGAATCAAGCGGAAGATTACTGGAAGTGTTGGAAGACAATGCGCAGCTTGTCAGCAGGATAGAGGAGCACCGCTTTGTTACCCCGGAGTTTTTCAGTTTCAGCACTTCTGAAGGTGTTCTTCTCAATGCCCGGATGATCCGACCGCCGGATTTTGACCCGCAAAAAGAGTATCCGGTTCTGATGTATGTTTATGGAGGACCCGGGCACCAGGCTGTAGTTGATAGCTGGAACACTTTCAATGGTGTTTGGTTCCAGATGTTGGCTCAGAGTGGTTATATTGTGGTTACTGTTGACAATCGTGGTACCGGTGGAAGGGGAGAAGAATTTCGCAAAATGACTTATCTGCAGCTGGGTAAATATGAAACATTGGATCAGATTGAAGCGGCGAAATACCTGGGTAATCTGGATTATGTTGATGCTTCGCGCATAGCGATATTTGGCTGGAGCTATGGTGGTTATTTGTCTTCGCTTTGCCTGGCAAAGGGTGCCGATGTTTTTGCTGCCGCCATCGCAGTGGCTCCAGTTACTTCATGGCGTTATTATGACACCATTTACACGGAAAGATATATGCGGACACCACAGGAAAATACTGAAGGCTATGATGACAATTCGCCCATCAATCATGTTGATAAGATTCGGGGCAATTATCTGCTGGTACATGGAACAGCTGATGATAATGTACACTATCAGAATGCGATTGAGATGGCCGATGCACTGATTGAGGCAGGTGTTGACTTTGAGATGATGATCTACCCGGATCACAACCACGGAATTTTTACAAGCAGCGCCAGACTTCACCTGTATCGCCTTATGACCGATTTTCTTGATCGCAGCATCGGTAAACAGTGAACAGTGAACAGTGAACAGTGAACAGTGAACAGTAAACAGTAAACAGTAAACAGTAAACAGTAAACAGTTCTTACTCAAATTCTAACCTTAATCTAAACCTCAACCTTAACCTTAATCTTAACCTCAACCTTAACCTTAACCTTAACCTTAACCTTAACCTTAACCTTAACCTTAACCTTAATATTT
>SKSI01000204.1 GCA_007123065.1 Bacteroidales bacterium | reverse complement strand
TAATAAAAGCTCGAAGCTCGAAGCTCGAAGCTCGAAGATGTGCAAATTAGCAAATTGATATAGAAACTAAGCGTTAAGCATTAATCCGCGCAGATCCGTTGCATCCGTTTTATCCGTGTTCTATTTGCTTTTATAGAACACAGATAACGCTGATACAACCGATTTACGCGGATAAAAATCTAAAAATTTCACCGTTTAAAAAATTTATCAAACCGAACACCATTAAACTCCACCAAAACCTTGCAGATCGATTTACACCGCCTTATTTTTGTACTGAAATCTAACCAGCATTTGCAATGGCATCCGACAAAAACATAGGCAAATCCAAACCCAAATCCAAGGCCAACGACCAAGGCCGCTACACGCAAGACCCTGATCCCGGCAAGGTCAATGACCCCGGCAGCGTCTACCAGCCCGAAGATCCGCCCACCTTCGAAAAGGTCTGGCTGATGTTCCAGGAGACGGATAAGAAGTTCCTGGAATCAGATAAGAAATGGCAGAAAACAGAGCGTTTCTTGAAGGAGAAATCCCTGGAAACGGATCGATTGATGAAAGAACAATCGCGTGAGACAGACAAACGTTTTAAGGAAACTGAGCGCCTTGTGCGTGATGTTTCCAAAAACATCGGCGGTTTGAACAATTCTGTTGGCGAGGTCGCCGAGGAATACTTTTTCCGGGCGCTGGAGAAGCTCACCGAGGTGGCAGGGGTGAAAATCCAGCGTGTTGGCAAACTGTATGGACAAATAAAGGACCTGCAAAGGGAATATGACGTGGTGCTGTTTGGCCACAATGCCCTTATTGCAGTAGAAATAAAACACAAGCTCGAAACAAATGATGTGATCGCCTATTGCGAAAAATCGCTTCCGGTACTTAAACAAGTATTCCCTGAATATGCTGCATACAAGGTCATTGGCGGCATGGCCGGAATGACCGCCAAAAAAGACGCCGTAAAACTCGCCATCGAAAAAGGGTTGCTGGTTTTCACCCAATCAGGCCAGAAGCTCTGGCTGCGCAACCCCGAAGGCTTCGAACCGAAGGAGTTTTAAGTGAAAAGTGAAAAGTGAAGATGATTTTCGATTGCAATGAGCACTGTGCAGATGCAATGAATTGTTGAATCGTTGATTTGTGTTAATCGTTGATTGGATTAATTGTTAGCAGTATAAACGCGCCCCCGGCGCGTCTCAGCCCCAGAGATGTCTCAGTCACAGGTATGTCTCTGTCCTCCTGCACGGTTGGCACGTATTAACCTTAAACTTAACCTTAACCTTAATTCTCAAATTGGTTGCCAAAGAAAAAGTACATCCAAAGAAGATGGCTGGAGAAATAGCCAAAGGCGATTGGTTTTAATATTCGACCCCTGGCGGGTCGCAATACATTAAACAATGCAAATAAGCTATCAATGTTTGGCCCCGATGGGGCCATACGCATTATGCGCCTGACCTGAATCAAATTCCGGGGTGCTGCAACGCGCAAAACAGGAAAAAACCAAAAGCAGCTTTTGAAAAATGGGTGTCCTATCCGGAAAACAGGAAAAGAGACGCAAGCCAGGCTTACGTCTCTTTATAACGATTTCGGTTATGAGATAAATACTATTCAGGATGTATTTCGTAGCGGTAAACCGGTCCTGAAAGGTTTTGTATAATGGTATAAACACCGTCTTCTTCTATTGGGATGTCATTTCCGAAACCAAAATACATGAGCACACCTTCCTCTTCGGCATCTTCATCCAGTCCCATGTTAATGCCATCCGGTGGATCCCAGGCGCCATTAGCCCTGAACTTGAAGTGGCCTTCTACCATTTCACGGGTGATGGTGTAACGTACTTTCCAGTTCTCTTCCCAAAACTCCAGATCAAGCTCCATGGGTACGTCTGTATTCCAACCTTCTGCAGCACTTCCTATAAGAGCCCAGTCTGTTCTGTAGAATTCGTACGTCATTGCATCAAAATCAATATTGGTCCTATAAACACCGGGTTCAGCAATCACTATATGGTCACCATCCTGATCAAGGGTGCCATCACCATCATTGTCGCCAAAAATAAATGCACCACTTTCACCCATCGAAAAAAGGACTTCGGTGTTAGGATCTTCAAAGTAAAGATAACCTTCAAATTGGTTATCAGCTTCCGGTGAATAAAGGACTGTATTCTCATTGTCATAATCCCAGTCATTATATGTACCTCCTACACGGGCAAAAGTAAACAGCTCGAAGCTCCTGATACTGAGACCCAGGGGATCCGAATACAACCAGGTTGCGTCTGATGCCAGGTTAAAGAAAGACATTATTCTGAAAGAGATGTCTTCGAACTGAAATGGCGTCGCTCCCATCTGAAACACAGATTGATTAATTCTATCAGCAGAAATCATAGCAGAGGTGCTTGTTGTTTCGTGTATTACGACGCTATGCTCTATAAAGCCCTCCTCAAGATCTGCGACATACGCTATCAGTCTGTATCTGACATTAGGGAGATCCTCCATTTTGTAGTCTGCCTCTGTCCATTCAAAAGCGATCTCCCCTTCAAACTCCTCAAGATCAAATGTTGTACCTGCCTCAGGACTTACAAGGGCTGGAGGGGTTGCCTGTCCTATATCCAGAACAGTTTTGTCCTCATCTTTTTCACATGCAGCAGTTAAAAATATAACTGCGATTAGTGAAAAAAGAAATGCAATTTTTTTCATATCTGATTATTTTTAAAGCGTGTGTTGAATTTTACTAAGTTTAATAACCCGGGTTTTGAACCAGGTTTGGGTTTGCATTGATGTCTGCATCCGGAATGGGGAAGATATTAAACTTTGCATCTGTTGCCAATCCATTACTAGTTTGACCTTTCCATGACCAGACATACCCATCACCGGCAAAAATGCCAAAGCGGATCAGGTCTGTCCTTCTGTGGCTTTCCCAATAAAGCTCTCTGCCACGCTCATCAATAATAAAGTCAAGGTCCAGATCACCGCTGTTGATATTTCCGGAGCTGTCACCATAAGCCCTTTCCCTGATCAGATTCACATAATCAACCGCTGTGGAGATGTCACCACCGCTGCCGCCTCTGAGAACTGCTTCAGCATACATCAGATAAACGTCGGCAAGACGGAAGACAGGGAAATCTGTATCGGGGAATTCCAGGTTGGTTCCGGGCTGGCCGTCTCTGGTCAGGTTTGTAAATTTACGGACTGCATAGCCATTCTGGAAATCCGAAAGGTTATCGATCTCCAGGGTTTGACCATCTGTAAAGAACATCGCACGGCCATCATCATCTGAAAACAGGCTAACAAATTGCGGTGTTGTTCTCAATCCACCCCATCCGTCATCCACACCAGAGTCAGCTACCTGCATGTCACCACCTATTGCGGCCTTAATGATAAAGGTTGTTCCTCCATAAGTCTGGGTTTGTATGCCATGATAAGGAACGCGCATGATGACCTCGTTGGTGGTCAAATAGTTGTCCGCATTAAAAAGCCAGTGATATTCGTCTTCAAGGCTGTATCCGGCATTGATGATAAGATTCAGATAAGTCAGTGCCTCTGTGTATTTATCCTGATTGATATATACTTCTGCATTCAAATACAGTTTTGCAAGAAGCATCCATGCAGCAGCCTTGTCTACGCGGCCATATTCATTTGATTGGGGTTCTTTCATCAAATCTGCTACTTCCTGCAGTTCAGATTCGAGATAAGCAAAAAGGCCGTCACGGGTTGATTGCTCCGGGAGAAACGCCCCGATAGGATCTTTGTCGGTAACAAAGGGCACATCGCCATAAATATCCAACGCGTGCCAATAGCTGAAAGCTCTTAAGAAACGTGCTTCTGCCCGGTACATTTCAACCTCTTCCCTCAGTTCACCGGTTACGCCTC
>SKSI01000046.1 GCA_007123065.1 Bacteroidales bacterium | reverse complement strand
GCATAAGTCTTTGGGCGACATAATGTACTCGTGGTCCACTTCAAGCTCATAGCCCTCTTCTTTGTCAGTAACAAGGTATGACCTGCGGCAAAGCTGCAAACAGGCACCACGATTGGCTGAGTGGTTCATGTTGTCAAGACTCAGATAGCATTTGCCGCTCACCGCCATACACAAAGCACCGTGCACGAAAATTTCAATTTTAACGAGCTCCCCGGAGGGACCTTTGATCTGCTCCCTTTCTATTCCACGTACAATTTCATGAACCTGCCTGAGGCTCAGCTCACGTGCCAGTACCATGACGTCGGCATAATGCGCGTAAAAACGGATGGCAGAAAGGTTGGTAATGTTGCATTGGGTGGAAATATGCACGCGCAGCCCTTGTTTCTTCGCGTATTCCAAAACGGAAATATCTGATGCGATGATGGCTGAAATTCCAGCTTTCCTGGCTTCATCAACTGTTTGTTGCATCTCATCCAACTCTTCATCATAAATAATGGTATTCAAAGTAAGATAAGACTGAATACCGTGCATTTTACATATTCCGGCTATCTCATGAAGGTCTTCAAAGGAAAACTTTTTGGATGAACGGCTGCGCATATTCAGCTTGCCCACACCAAAATAAACGGCGTCAGCACCACCCTGTATCGCAGCCTGCAATGACTCATAGGAGCCTGCAGGTGAGAGTATTAGAGGAGTATGCGATTTTGTTACAGGTTTTGAACCAGTGGTCATGATTGTTTTATATTGCCGTACACAGGTCAGATCCCGTGTTTACGGGGTGGATAAGTCAAGCAAGTAGCAGGTCCGGTGTTTATAAATACTCCATACCAATAACATCGCGGAGGTGTTGTTTAAGTTTGATTTTTACCTCATTGATGGGTATGTGTTTGTCCAGCTCTTTCTGCATCGAGGTGGCTTTTTTATCGGTAAAACCACAGGGATTGATCAGATCAAAGTAGCTCAAATCCGTATTCACGTTAAAGGCAAAGCCGTGCATGGTGACCCAGCGGCTGCTTCTGATGCCTATGGCACTTATCTTTCTGGTCTTTGCGGGGTTGTCTGCATCAAGCCAGACTCCGGAGGCGCCTTTCAGGCGTTCACCCTCTAAACCATATTCTGCAATGGTACGGATAATCGCTTCTTCGAGGTTGGCAACGTATTGATGAATGTCGGGGCGAAAGTTATCAAGGTCCAGTATGGGATATCCAACTATTTGACCCGGACCGTGGTAAGTGATGTCGCCGCCTCTGTTGATTTTGTAATAGGTTGCTTCCTTTTGCTGCAAATCAAGCATGTTGACCAGCAGATTGTTCTCTGAACCGTTTTTCCCCAGGGTATACACGTGCGGGTGCTCGCAAAACAGCAGGTAATTGCTGGTCTGCTTTTCCGAGCCGGGGTTTACCCTGTTGTACATTTTCTGATCAATGATTCCCTTGAATAATTCTTCCTGGTAATCCCAGGCTTCCTTGTAGTCTATAATGCCAAGATCCTGAAAAAAGACGGATTTGTTCATTGGTTCATTGGTTTATTTGTTTATTGGATGGTTGGTTGATTTTTATGATGTTTTTCGGTTTTTGCGTGTTTTTTGACCACAAATTACACAAATTATTGCGCAAATTTCCACAAATTGGCCAAGTGCGGCTTTGCACATAGCCATTTATTCTTCTTCCTTCGAGCTTCGAGCTTCGAGCTTCGAGCTTCCAGCCTTATTCCCCTCAACTCTATACTATAAACTATAAACTCCAAACTCTAAACCTTCCAACTAAACACCTAAACTTCTATCTTTTCGGTGCATTTTGAAGTACCTCCAGCGTAAGGTCCCAGAATTTTTCAACGGTAGATATTTCAATCCTTTCGTCAGGTGAGTGTGCGTCACGCATTGTCGGGCCATAAGAGATCATATCCATCCCAGGATACTTTTCGCCGATGATGCCACATTCCAGTCCGGCGTGGATCACCAGCACCTTTGGGTTATCTCCAAAAAGATTTTTGTAGGCTTTCTGTGAAATTGCGAGTATTTCTGAATCCATATTTGGTTCCCAGCCGGGATAACCATCACCGTGTTTGATTTTACCTCCTGCCAGGTTGAAGGTGCTTGCGACCATATCTGCAATATCTCTTTTTCCGGTTTCAAGGGAGCTGCGCTGACTGGTTATAACAATGACCTTATCTTCCGTCATTTTTACTGAGGCAAGATTTGTGGAAGTTTCAACCAGTCCGGGTATTTCGGGTGACATATTCATCACGCCGTGCGGACAAGCATAAAGCGCATTAAGTAGTTTGGTTTGCGAGGCATAATCGATGAGCGTGTCGGGCATCAATGTTTCCTTAAGATCAATTTTCAGGTCGGGTTCATTGGCCTTAACGGCGTTTTTAATCTCTACGGTCAGTTTCTGAAACAGTTCACTGAAGGCTTGTTCGTGCCGGCGCGGTAAACTGATGCTGGCAAATGCTTCACGGGCAATGGCATTGTGCAGATTGCCTCCCTTTATTTCAGCCAGTCTCAGTTCAAACATCTTCTCGGCATTCCACAAAATTCTGTTTAGAATCTTGATGGCATTGCTGCGTCCTTTGTTTATGTCATCACCAGAGTGCCCGCCTTTCAATCCCGTCACGGAAACCTTAAAGGGCAGATGGTCTGCTTCGGCCTGCACTTTTTCATAGGGCAGGGTGATCATCGTATCGATACCTCCTGCACATCCAATAAAAAGCTCACCGTCGTCTTCCGAGTCGAGATTCAGCAAGATACGGCTTTCTACAAAACCTTTTTCCAGGTTAAAGGCACCGGTCAGGCCAGTTTCTTCATCAACGGTAAAAAGGCACTCTATCGGACCGTGCCCGATGTCGTTTGCTTCCAGAATGGCTAGTTGGGCTGCCACACCAATGCCATTGTCGGCACCCAGCGTGGTTCCTTTTGCCTTTACCCAACCATCCACGATTTCCGGTTTGATAGGATCTGTATTAAAATCATGTTCAATACCATCATTTTTTTCACAAACCATATCCACATGGCTTTGTAAAACGATGGATGCACGATCTTCGTAACCTTTGGATGCTTCTTTCGTTATTATGAGATTACCTACCTTATCTTGTTTGTAATCAAGCTTGTGCCGTTTAGCAAAGTCTATAAGGTATGCGAGTATTTTTTCTTCTTTTTTTGAAGGGCGGGGTACCTGACAGATTTCTTCAAACAGTTGCCACAGCCTCTCAGGTTTAAGATGTTCAAGTACTTTTGTCATATATTTATCATTTTATATTCAGATGCGAAGATACAAAATTCCGATGCACAATTTTTGCGTATTTCAGTGAATAGTGACCACTGATCGGTACCTGGTAAAACTATAAGCATTCAACAAAACAGTTAAACACCTATAATTCATTTAATAAGTCCTTGAATGATTCCGTGTTTTTTACAAACCGGATATTTTTAGGGAGCTTGATATAGTCGCCCTGAACCTGAAGGCCTGTAACAAATATCTTTTTGTCCGGGAAGGATTCAGACATTTTTTGAATGTATTCCGGGAGTTCCAGCTTGCTGAGGGCTGCCACAAAATATGTAAACAGATAGTCCACATTCCTGACCCTGACAACCTCCTCAACATCGCGGAATGGGACAGATTGACCAAGATAAACAACCTTGTGTCCGTTTTTCTTTAAAAGAAAATTGTAAAATAATAGTCCAAGTTCATGAAACTCCTGTTCCGGAAGAAACAAAAGAAAAGATTTTGAGTTGTCAGACGGTGGTTTGCTCTGTCCGTCAATGGCGATGATCAGCTTTTGTCTGATCAGGTTGACAATAAAATGTTCCTGTGCAGGGTTAATGGAGCCTGTTTGCCACAAAACACCAATTTTTTCAAGAAAAGGATACAATACTTTGATTACTGTTTGCTCAAAACCCAGTTTAAGAATGGCAGAGTTTAAAATGTGCTCAAAGGAGTCTTCACGGAAAGATATCATGGATAAAATGAGGTTGCTGATCATCACATCGTGATCGCCATTGGATCCGCTTATGTCCATCACTTTTTCTCTGATGGCCTCTTCATTCATCCGGGCAATTTTCGAAATTTTGTGTCCGTGCTTGTTCAGGGCACTTATGTTGAGCAACTTTTTCAGATCATCATTGTTATAATACCTGATGTTGGTCTGGGTTCGCTCTGGAGAAATGATATTATACCGCTTTTCCCACATCCGTATGGTATGCGCTTTGATCCCGGTTAGTTTCTCCAGATCGTTGATGGAATAGCGGATCATTTTAATGAATATTTAAAAATTATTACTGTATTACAGGGGACAAGCTCCCAAATCACACATTCAACGAATATAAATAACAAAAGTTCAATTGGCCGATTGAAAAAAAATGCTTATATTCACAACCTGATTGTGCTATACCCGGAAATGATATAATTATTTCTTACCATAAAACCTTTTTGCTATGGAAAAAAACAGTTTAGAAATCACAGAGCAGCCGGAGGGTTTGGGGTTTACCAGCTTACGTGAGCTGGTAAACCGGACCCTCAGACAAAAATTCGGCAGCAAGAAAAACCCCGGTTCTGTCCCATCAGGATTTAAAGCACTGGATAAGAAGCTGGGAGGTTTTAAAAACGGACAATTATATACGATCGCGGTGAAACCCGGAATGGGAAAAACCGCTTTTTTATTGTCTGTTGCCAACAATATGGCGATTAAAGATGATTATTCGGTTGCGATCTTTTCTTCCGAGCGATCCAATATCAAGATCACCAATCGCCTGATTGAAAGTGAGACAGGCATGTCGTTAGACAAACTGCAGTCCGGTGCTTTCAAGGACAGCGAAAAAGACCATGTGCTTTCCATTTTAAGCAATATTGCCAAAGCAAAAATCCTGATCGACGACACACCCGCGTTATCCGTCGATGCCCTTTCGGTGAAAGCGAAAGAATTGAAAAAGATGCACGCTGTGGATGTGATCATTATTGACTACCTGGAGTTGCTTACCACATCCGTGGTTGATTCCGGTGATCGTCCGGCTCAGCTTTCCGGTATCCTCCGACAAATCCAAGAGATGGCGCGCGATATTAACCTCCCTGTGCTGCTTTTTACTCAAATCACAGGACCTGTAAATGGACTGATGCCTCATCCCGGTCATTCGCTGAATGCTTTGCCGGCATTCCTGAATAAAAGCTCAGATGTGCTTATGTCTTTGCACCGCAATGATGCCGGAATGCAGCCACTGCAGGCCGGTAAAAGTGCCGTTGAGTTGAAGATTTATACGAAAGACAGTATGAATGAAGAAACAATGGTGCCCCTTCATTTTATCGGGAGCATCTCAAAATTTGCAGACTTTTCCTAAATCCTGATTATCGAGATGGCAGTAATTAATGAAAATGAGTTGCAATACGAGGCTCTGCTGACAGTAGCAAAGCAGATGGTGCTTGCTGCACGGACAGCACCAAAGGGTCGTGGCGTCAATAACCTTGGAGTGTCAATAATCACCGGAAACGATATTCACGAATTGGCAAATACCTCCCGGGATATTGGAGAGAAAGCGGATTGTCATATATTTGAAAGGGATGCTGCAAATATTTTGAATTCAGCCCAGGCTGTTGTTCTGATTGGTACGCGGATTGCTTCGCTTGGGCTGAAGTATTGCGGATTGTGCGGTTTTCCTGACTGTGCTTCCAAAGACAAGGAACCGGATATTCCCTGTGTTTTCAACACGACAGATCTGGGGATCGCCGTCGGCTCTGCTGTGAGTATCGCAATGGACATGCGCGTTGATAACCGGATTATGTATACTATTGGTATGGCTGCCCAAAAGATGGAGCTTCTTGGAAAGGAATTTAAAATAGTTTATGGAATTCCTTTGAGTGCAACATCGAAAAACCCATTTTTCGACAGAAAAAAATAACGCTTTAAACATTTTGAACTTAATACTTGTTTCTGTTGTTAATTGAAATAATGACATAATCAAACGCCCTTGTCGAAGACTTTTGATTTAAGCGAGGATGAGAGAATGTATCGGTTTAACCACTCGTAATGACAGGGCTTGACCTGTCAAACCTAAATATTAACACATGAAGAGAAACAGTGATCTGGTTACGTTTGGAGGAAATTCCGTAACATTAATGGGACGCCTGGTAAAGCCCGGGCAAGCTGCAAAGAACTTCTTTGCGGTGAAAGAAAACCTTCAACCTTTCAACTTAAGTGAACACAGCAATCAGGTGCGGATTATTTCTTCCGTTCCCAGTGTTGATACAGAGATTTGTGCACAGCAAACAAGGCGGTTCAATGAGGAAGCTGCCTCCCTGAAGGGTATGCAGGTGATCACAATATCTTGTGACCTGCCGTTTGCGCTGAAACGTTTTTGTGCTGCAGAAGGGATTGACAACATCATTACGGTTTCCGATCAGAAAGATAAAGATTTTGGTGTCAAGTATGGTCTGCTGATTGAAGAACTGGGCTTGCTTGCCCGGGCCATTGTGATAATCGATAAGGATGATGTGGTGCAATATGTTGAAGTGGTTCCCGAAATTGGTCAGCATCCTGACTACGATAAGGCACTCGAGGTTGCGAAAGCACTACTTTAGAAAAACGGGAAAGGCGTGAACATGTCACGATCCTTACCAATATTGATTTAAGAGAACAAAAAAAAGGCTGTCTGGTTTACAGAACAGCCTTTTTTGAAATTATGAAGCGATTTTATTTAACTTCTTCAAAGTCAACATCAGTCACATCGTCATCCTTGTCATCTTTTTTCTCTGATGTTTGCTGATCACTTCCTGCTTCTCCGCCACCTTCCTGTTGTTGTGTGTTCTGGTACATCTCTGCACTTGCTGCCTGCCAGGCGGCATTTAATGTACCCATGCTCTTCTCAATGGTTTCAAGGTCTTTGTTCTTATGGGCTTCCCTGAGTTCCTCAAGCGCCTTTTCGATCGGCTCTTTCTTTTCGGCAGGAAGCTTTTCGCCAAATTCCTTCAACTGTTTCTCTGTTTGGAAGATCAGGCTATCGGCAGCATTCAGTTTATCGATCTCTTCTTTTTGCTTCTTGTCGCTTTCTGCGTTTGCTTCCGCTTCGGCTTTCATCTTCTTGATCTCTTCTTCGCTGAGACCGGAAGAGGCTTCTATCCGGATATTTTGCGATTTTCCGGATGCTTTGTCCTTGGCAGATACGTTCAGAATACCGTTAGCATCAATATCGAAGGTAACTTCAATTTGCGGAATGCCCCTGGGAGCAGGTGGTATGCCGTCGAGGTGGAAGCGGCCGATTGTCCTGTTGTCTCTGGCCATTGGCCTTTCTCCCTGAAGGATGTGAATCTCGACGGATGTCTGATTGTCAGCAGCCGTTGAGAATGTTTCATTCTTTTTGGTCGGGATGGTTGTGTTGGCCTCAATCAGCCTGGTCATTACACCGCCAAGAGTTTCGATGCCCAGAGAGAGAGGTGTTACATCAAGCAGGAGGACATCTTTGATCTCTCCCGTAAGTACGCCTCCCTGGATTGCTGCGCCAATTGCAACAACCTCATCCGGGTTAACCCCTTTTGAGGGTTTTTTGCCAAAAAACTTTTCAACCAGCTCCTGAATGGCAGGAATACGTGTTGACCCACCAACAAGAATCACCTCATCAATATCAGAAGCTTGCAGTTTGGCCTCTTTCAGTGCAATCTTGCAGGGCTCGAGCGTAGCTTGTATCAGTTTGTCAGTAAGTTTTTCGAACTGACTGCGCGTTAATGTCCTGACAAGGTGTTTCGGAATGCCGTCGACCGGCATAATGTAGGGCAGGTTGATTTCTGTGGATGTAACACTCGACAGTTCGATCTTTGCTTTCTCTGCAGCTTCTTTAAGCCTTTGCAAAGCCATTGGGTCTTTGCGCAGGTCAATCCCTTCATCTTTCTGAAATTCATCTGCCAGCCAATTGATGATCATATCGTCAAAGTCGTCACCTCCAAGGTGCGTATCGCCATTTGTTGACTTTACCTCAAACACACCGTCACCAAGTTCCAGGATCGAAATGTCGAAAGTACCGCCACCAAGATCAAAGACTGCAATGCGCATATCCCTGTCTTTCTTGTCGAGACCGTATGCCAGCGAGGCTGCAGTCGGCTCATTGATAATACGGCGCACTTTCAGACCGGCAATCTCACCTGCCTCTTTGGTGGCCTGTCGCTGTGAGTCATTAAAATATGCAGGAACGGTGATGACGGCTTCCGAGATTTCCTGTCCGAGATAATCTTCAGCGGTTTTTTTCATTTTCTGAAGTACCATAGCAGATATTTCCTGCGGCGTGTACCTGCGGTCATCGATCTTGACGCGTGGGGTTTTGTTATCCCCTTTTTCTACCTTGTAAGTAACACGTTCACGCTCTTTTACAGCAGAGTCGTAGGTTTCTCCCATCCAGCGCTTGATCGAATAGATGGTTTTTTCAGGATTTATGATGGCCTGTCTTTTGGCAGGATCCCCGATCTTTCTTTCTCCATTTTCCGTGAATCCTACAATAGATGGGGTTGTACGGCGTCCCTCACTGTTGGGGATCACTACCGGCTCATTGCCCTCCATTACAGCAACACACGAGTTGGTTGTACCTAAGTCAATACCAATTATTTTACCCATTTTTTTATCTTTTTTTTGTGTTTAATTGCTTAATCTAATACTGCTGTTGTGCCTTCAATGATTATGCCATAGCTATTTTATGGCTGTTTTTTGAAATAATGGCACGTGTTTCACCCCTTTGGAAAAGGGAAAATGACAGAACAATGACAAAAAGTCAGATTGTTATTGAAACGACACTAGAAACGCGCGATCAGTTTCAGGTTGATGAGTCGGGAAGTCAGGTAGTTTGGTATGGCATAAAACTGGTTTTCCACATCTTTGATCCAATAATAAGAGATTGTATTACTGATTTCCAGAAGATTAAAAACTTCTGCAGTGATCCATACCGATTCAAAGTGCCGGAACGGACTTTCTTCAGAGAAGTTGGTGTTTTCACCGATCAGTTGTTTTGAAAAGCCGATATCAACGCGTTGATACGATGGCATCCGTCCGGTATCTTTTCGCTGGTCGCGGGTTGGAGCCCAGAAGGGGAGTCCGGTGCCGAAGAAAAACCCAAGGTGTACCTGGTATGACGGGTTTCTTGGAAGGAAGTCCTGGAAAAACATACTAAAGCTGAACAGCTGATCGGTTGGTCGGGGTATGTAACCGGCTGGAACCAGTGAATTGTCGGGGCCTGTCACAAATGTATCTTCAATTTTTTCCCTGGTCCGCATCAGTGAAAGACCCGCCCAGGAGTCAATGCCGGGAACAAACTCTCCGTGGATCTTCATATCAAGTCCCCGTGCATAGCCTTTTGATATATTTTCTGCATAGTAGCGTATTCTTACATTGTCAATCTCATATGGAATCAGCCGGTCCAAAAACTTGTAGTAAACTTCCGTGGTATATTGAAATGGCCTGTCCCAGGCTGTGAAATTGAAGCTTGAGCCCAGCACGAGGTGTATTGACTCCTGTGCTTTGATATCTTTATTAAGTTCTCCCTGCATATTGCGCAACTCGCGGTAAAAGGGTGGTTGGTGGAAATAGCCTGCGGATGCCCTGAAGGTCCAGCGTGCAAGCCATTCCGGTTTGTATAGCAGGGTGGTGCGCGGACTGAACAGCAATTGCCGGTTGAAATCCCAGTAGTTGCTTCTGATTCCCGCAGTGAAAGCAAAGCGACCATGCGGACGCAATATTTCCCAGGTATTCTGGATATAAGCCGAAACCCTGTTTGACCGGATTCCTATTTGTGTGTTCAGCGTATCTTGCAGCCGGATGGCATTCACCGGATATTGTGGCAGGGAGTAACCGGCTGAGTCGATCAGGCTCCATTCGTTAAGACGGTCCAGGATGTCTTCGTGCTGAAATTTAACACCCCACCGCAGATCCTGTCCGTCGTGGGTGTAATTGCCTTTGAATTCTGCATTCCAGACAATGGCATTCAGGTAGTTGCGTGCGTGATTCAGAAAGGTGCCTATGCCAAGAGGCTCACCGGTCGGCTGGCCAAAATCGTCCTGCCCCATATCCGTTTCAACCCGCTGCAACCAATATTGTCCCAGCACGTCAAAGTATTCCTTCTCATCAGACTGAAAAAGACTGGTAACAAGTTGCAGCGACAGGTCTTTGTTTGGTTCATATTGCAATGATAGCGCACCCATCCCGGTCATAAACTGATTCACTTCCTGCCCGTCAAAAAAAACGGTGAACTCCCGCACTTCTGTAATCGTACCAAAGCGTGTACGTTGTACTTCAGGCACAAACTCATACTTGTTGCTGTTAAAGTTTGCCAGAAAACTCAAATTCCATTGGTTGGAGATGTCGTAATGGATCAGTCCCTGAATATCGGTAAAGGAAGGTTTGTAGTCTCCCTGGGTGTCGAGGGTACCCAGCAGGTATTGGTTTGACTTGTATCGTACGCCAAGCAGATAAGATAATTTGCTTTCTTCCGGGGCTCCCTCCAGGTGCAACGATCCTTCCAGAAGGCTTAATGTGAAAGATCCTCCGAAAGTTTCCGGTTTTTTGTAGGTGATGTCAAGTACCGATGCCATCTTGTCACCGTATTCGGCATTGAAACCTCCTGCTGAGAACTCGATGGATGCAACCAGGTCTGGATTCAGAAAGCTTAAGCCTTCCTGCTGTCCTGAACGAACCAGGAAAGGGCGATAGATTTCAATTCCGTTAACATATACCAGGTTTTCGTCGAAGTTCCCGCCTCTGACCGAATACTGTGTTGACAATTCAGATGCTGTGGAAACGCCCGGGAGGGTTTGCAGCAATCCTTCAACACCAGAGGTTGGACCGGGCAAGGCGCCTGTAAGTCGCGGATCCAGCCGCGTAATATCTGTATTTAACAGCTGGCGGCCTGTTACTTCCACATCAGGCAGATCTGTCGCGATCGGTACCAGAATAATTTCTATATCCCGCTGTTCGTCAGGAACAAAAACGAGTGGCAGGTTCTTTGGCAGATAGCCGAGATAGGATACCCGGAGAATAAATACTTCGTGAACAGGTGTCCGAAGCTTAAAATAACCCTTTTCATCACTTGTCGTTCCCTGCGCAGTGCCATCGATGGCGATATGCACAAACTCCAGGGCTTCACCCTGAGGGTTGCGGATATATCCTTCAAGAATGCCATGCTGTGCCATGGCTCCATGAATAATCAAAAAGAAAAACAATAAGAAAAGGATCCCTCGACGATTCACTTTTAAAAAATTATTGATCTGCAAAGATATCTTTCTTTTCGGGCATACCATCTCAACTTGCAATGGTGTGTGCTATGAAATTGGATTGTCAGTAATAATAACCCTGCCGGGAAAAAAATATTGTTCGCAATGTGGAATATGCGTCAATCGCTTCTGCGAAATCGTCCTTCACGCCAGGCCTGAAAGAATTCACCCCAGGCTAAAGGGTCAAACAGCCTGATGGGTGGAGACTGTCCTGCATAATAAAGCTGTTGTGAATGTTGCTGAACCATATGGCGGAAGTTCATACTGCCATCCATCGGCATTTTTTCAAAGCGTTCGCGCATTTCGGCGTGTGCCAGATTGCGCATCGCCCTGTCGTAGTCATCGGAGGGTACATCGGTATGCAGAAAAGCTTGCCGGAATTGTTCACGGGTTGGCCACGGGTAGATCACCGTTTCAGCGAGATGGATGGTGTCACGGGTCATTATCTGTACAGCGGAATAGCGGTGGCGTGACAGGGTGTCGGGTACCACATAAATGCTTTCCTTGTATCCTACAGATGTGAAGCGCAAGGTGTCCAGTTCATAAACAGGCAGGGAGAAAAAGCCGTAATAATCTGTTGTTGTTCCCCTTCGGGTTCCCTTGACCCAGATTGTGCTGTAAGGCAATGGCTTCAAGCTGTCGCCGGTTACAATCAGTCCGGAAAACTGGATTACGCGCCGTGGTGGAGGACCATCGTCAGCACTCAGGCCGATCCGGAGCAAGCACGACATCAAAACGAAAAACAGAAACGAAATGGTATTGATTCCAAACATCTTCTGTACCTTAAGAACAAGTAAAGGTATAAAGAATCTAAGAAGTGAGAAAAAAGAACCTTTATTCTGAATAAATCTTATAAATCTTTAACAACAATAAAAAAAAGCTGTTGCAGCTTTGATGCTACAACAGCTTTTCCTTCCAGATGGGTGCTGCTACTGCATAAAGCCTTTTTCTTTTGCTTGTTTGATGGAGGCGTAAACCCCCTTCTTGTTTATGATGCGCATCCCTGCTGCTGATACTTTGAGCGTAATCCAACGGTTTTCCTCAGGGATGAAGTAGCGTTTTGTCTGAATATTGGGATAAAACCATCTGTTGGTTTTGATGTTTGAATGCGAAACATGGTGCCCGGTAATGGGCTTCTTTCCGGTTATTTGACAGATTCGTGACATGATTCCAGTTTATTTATGTTGCGAATATAAACGACTTTTAAAAAGGAGTGCAAAGTACGTAATAATTTTTCATAGAAACAAGGGTTTGTCTGATTTATTTTGTCTTTACTGGAATTGCTTGCCCTGTGCAAGATTTGTGATTATTTCGCACAAGCGTGGATCGTATGTTAATATTCGAATTATGGATTCATCATGTTTTTTCTGTTATACAAATGCATAATTAAATTTCTTATTGTATATTTGATTTTGAATCGGTGCGTGGTTTTTACAGCTTCAGGTATATAATGAAAAACTTTCTGTTAGTTGCTTTTGTCTTTCTCTGTGATGTTTGACAATGCCGGTTGCAAGGTCATTATTTTCAATGTTTTACAATATTTACTATAAGTCATGAAACAAAAAATCTCAACCGGCGGAATGATCTTATTTGTTCTTCTGGTAATTAACAGCTTCCAGCTAAAGGCTCAAAATGAGCTGGTGGAGTTTATCAAAGGGGGCATTGGTGATGGTGAGAAGCTGATTCAGGCATACCTTGAACCTCTTGGAAACGGAATGGGTGCAAATCTTACCGGTGGTTGGTATAATACAGCGAAGGTTCACAGCACCCTGGGTTTTGATATCACCTTTACGATCACTGCTGCCATGGCTCCTGAATCGGCAACCAGTTTTGATATTGCTAAGCTGGATTTGCAAACATTGGTGCTGCAGGAAGGTGAATCATCCTTTGCACCCACATTCGCCGGCGAAACCGACAGAGGCCCGGCTTTGATGTTTTTTAAGGAAGGAGTTGACCTGCCACTGGCGCAATTTAACACACCGGGCGGTGTTGATGTTCCCTTTTACCCCATGCCAATGATAAAAGCCGGAATTGGCCTTCCAAAAGGATTTGAAATCAACGGGAGATTTGTTCCGAAAATCTCTTACGAAGACCTGAGTGCCAGTTTGTGGGGGATTGGTTTAAAATATGACGTACTGCAGCATTTTGGTCTTATTGACAGAGTCCCGTTTCTAAATGCATCCATTATCGGTGCTTATACAAAATTGAACTTTGGCTCAGATCTTGATTTTCAAAAAAGCATTTATGGGACAGAAATTGGCGGAAATCCGATTGAAGGTGGGCAAGCAGTTTATGAGGATCAAAAGCTGGATATCAATATGTCAGGTTTTACTACAGCAGCACTTGTTTCGTATGACCT
>SKSI01000096.1 GCA_007123065.1 Bacteroidales bacterium | reverse complement strand
ATTCGGTAGTGAGTGCCATCGTTGCTTTATTGCCAGTGCTGAATGACATGGGACTTAATGTGGTTTTGATATGCTCCCTTACCTCCTCCAGTTCCTTTCCGGTGCCTGCGAGCAAGGTGTTTACAACTTCTTCGGTGACAGCAAGGAATAAAAATTCTTCATCCATTGTCGGACGTGGGCTGGCCACGTGGTAAGCAAAAAGTAAACCGGCCGCACTATTTTCAAGGGCAAACTTCACTTTGTTGGAATGATCCACATAGGGCGCCCACATCATGAGGCTGTCCTGGTTGTTACCACTGTACGGGACACCAAGTTCAACGATTACGATTTTTCCTTCCACATCGATGCCGGCATAATCATCATAGTCCAGCTCCGGTACAGTCAGGCCGTGCCCCGCATATACCACCTCTGCAGTAATTTCACCACTACCGGAAATTCCCCAGGGCCAGTAATCATCGCCGTAGTTGAAAGTTTGATTGATGGTGTATGTGATTTCACGGTCACCTACCAATGCTTTAATGGGTAGATGTACTTCAAGGCGGCCCTTGTCTTTGACGAGGGTATAGGGCTGATCAAACTCCTGGAAATAGCCTTTGTCTTTAAAGAAAGGCTGAAGCCCCCATTCGTCAAACAGACCGGCTGCCCATTCTGCTGCCATGTCAAAACCGATGTCGCCTGCCAGTCTTCCACGCATTTCGGGAGATATCATCACGTGCATCCAGTCGGTGATATCCTGCTCCGAAACGGCATGAAGCGCATTGATCAGCGCATCTTCGTCATTATTGCCATATTGATTTGTATGATTTGAAGACAGCAAGCTTAGGGAAAAGGCCATGAGCAGGCCTGTGAATAGATATTTTTTCATTGTTGTCATTGTTGTATATGAATGATCATTTATCAGGCCAAATATACATGATTTTTTTTCACCTTTTTGGGTCTTTTGGTGGGTAAATTATGACATGGACAGCTCAAGCGCTGTCCCTACGAATTTCCATTAACAACAACGATTTATCTGGTCGAAACCCGACATGGACAGCTCAAGCGCTGTCCCTACGAATTTCCATTACTATGAATCATAAGGCCGGTCAAGCCCGGCCTATACAAAAAATGAAGAAAAAACAATATATCTTATAAAATATTTAATATATTTGTAAAAACATTATAAATGAATAAAAAAAATAAAAAATATCACAGAAGGCCGACCAGATTAAGGACACATGATTATTCCGTTTCCGGATATTATTTTGTAACAACATGTGTATGGGGTCATAAATGTGTTTTTGGATATATTCGTAATGGGAATCCCTCTCTGCACTCCGCTTTCGTTAAGGATGACAGGACTATTCCCGAATACCTCAATCCCGAATCACTTCGTTTTCGGGACTTCGCTTCCTCAGCCTTAATCTCAAACTTTAGTTGCCTTGATTTTTATACGCAGCACCATCAAATGCGGAAAATTAATACCATACACTAAACTCTAAACGATTCAACGAATCATCAAATCAACAATTAAACAAATCAACAATTAAACGATTCAACAATTCAACGATTCAACAATTCAACGATTCAACAAATCAACAAATCAACAATTCAACAAATCAACAAATCAACAAATCAACAAATCAACAAATCAACAAATCAACAAATCAACAAATCAACCAATAACTATAAGGTATTTTCCTGGGATTATTGTTTTATCTTTGATGATCAATCATTTTTTTATGATGGATACTTCCATTAATCAACGGTTTGGGACGCGTGCGGGTTTGTTACTCAGCGCGCTTGGTATTGCTGTTGGAACGGGGAATATTTGGCGTTTTCCGAGGATTGCCGCGCAAAGCGGGGGTGATGAAGGTGCCGGTGCATTGATTTTTGCATGGGTTATCTTTTTGCTGCTTTGGAGTGTGCCTTTGATTGTTGCAGAATACATGATCGGCCGTCGTTTTCGTTTTGGAGTTGTGGGGTCTTTTGTTAAAGGAATGGGTAAACGTTTTGCCTGGATGGGGGCGTTTGTGGCTTTCGTAGCGACGGCAATAGGCTTCTTTTATGCTGTTATCGTAGGCTGGTCTTTATATTACTTTTTTCAGATGCTCTTTTTCCCGCTTCCGGCAGATAATGTCGCTTCAATAGCGGTCTGGGATAAGTTTCAATCTTCATACTGGCCTTTTGTAATGCACTTCCTGGCCCTTGCAGCAGGAGGCCTTGCCATATGGAAAGGTGTCCGTTCAATAGAAAAAGTAAACAAGGTGCTGATTCCCCTGTTGATTCTGATTATACTGGCTGCCGTGATCAGGTCGCTGACCCTTCCCGGTTCTTCAGCCGGGATTGCATACCTTTTCCGAATCGAATGGGCACAGTTGGGTACACCGGAGATCTGGTTACAAGCTCTCACACAAAATGCATGGGATACAGGTGCGGGGTGGGGATTGTTTTTGTCATACGCCACCTATATGCATGCCCGCCATGGAACGGTAAAAAATGCATTCATAACTGGGTTTGGTAATAACATCATTTCCATTTTGATGGCAATCATGATCTTCGGCACGGTGTTTTCTGTTTTACAGTCTGGGCTTGGTTATGCTGATGCTGAAGTGCTTGAAGTGATGAAGACCAGTGGCCCTGCGTCCACCGGATTGACATTTATCTGGATGCCTCAGCTATTTGAGCGGATGAGTGCCGGGGGTGTTCTATCTGTTTTTTTCTTTCTTGGTCTTGCTTGTGCAGGATTTTCCTCGTTGATGTCGATGCTTGAACTCTCCACCCGCACATTGATTGACCGGGGTGTGAACCGCAACAAAGCAGTATTCATTATCATTGCTGTTGTCTATTTATTGGGCGTTCCATCGGCAATGAGTCTGGACATATTAAGCAATCAGGATTTCGTCTGGGGGCTTGGACTGATGGTTTCAGGTGTATTTATCGCTTTCTTCGGTATTAAATATGGGTTAAACCGATTGAAAGGTGAAACCGAATTTGCTTCCGGCGACTGGAAACCCGGACTTTGGTGGAATATTCAAATACAATTTTTCGTTCCTGTTGCGGGATTACTCTTGCTGGTTTGGTGGATGTGGTTGTCTGTAAGTACTTTTGATCCTGAAGGTTGGTACAATCCTTTCAGGGCCTTTAGTTTGATGACTGTTTTGGCCCAATGGGCAATTGCCTTTGGAGTTTTTGCTGTTTTTAATAAAAGAATTTCACGCTTATACCGGTGATTGTAAGCAAAGTTGTATTTTTGCCCTACCGATGCGTTGACAAACGCAAATTACGACTCATAACGATCTAAACCCTAAACTATAAACCATAAACCATAAACCATAAACCCTAAACCCTAAACCCATTATGAAACGTTTATTTCTTTTATTAATTCCTTTAACTATGATATTTGCAGGTTGTGCAGATCAAAGTCCCAATCCCTTTTTTGCTGATTACAATACCCCTTTTGATGTTCCTCCCTTTGACAGGATTGATGATGAACATTTTCTTCCTGCCATTGAAGAGGGTATCAGGCAGCACCAGGCTGAGATTGATGCGATTGTGGATAATCCGGAGCCTCCGACATTTGAAAACACCATCGTTGCCTACGATGAAGCCGGTGGCTTGTTGCGTCGGGTAAGTCCTGTTTTTGGTGGATTGCGCGGTGCAGAAACCAATCCTCGCTTACAGGAGATAGCGAGAGAAGCCACACCAATGTTCTCAGCACACAGCAACGCCATTCGCATGAATCAGGAATTGTTTGCCCGGATTCAGGCGGTGTATGAGCAACGCAATGAGATGGATCTGGACCTTGAACAGATGCGCGTTGTTGAAATGTATTACCGTGACTTTGAGCGCAGTGGTTCTGCACTTTCTGAGGAGAAAAGAGAAAGGCTTTCGGAGTTAAGTGAAAGGATGTCGATGGT
>SKSI01000182.1 GCA_007123065.1 Bacteroidales bacterium | reverse complement strand
TGATGCAATCGCTTTCAAATTGTGCCATATTCTGAGGTTAAGATTAAGGTTAAGGTTAAGGTTAAGGTTAAGGTTAAGATTAAGGTTAAGGTTAAGGTTAAGGTTAAGATAATTCTATCTGAAAGACCTGTGATGATGGTTTAATAAACTATTGGGCATGATACCAGTTTTGGGGATCTTTGCGCCATTTTTTTAGCTCAGGCAAGTCTTCAGTGCTGATGATGTTTTTCATGATGGCAGTTTCAAGCAAAGCATCATAATTACTTAAAGACACCAGTTTGCAACCTGCATTTGAAAGGTTTTCTGCAGCGATGTCCAGATCATAGGAAAAAATGGAAGCCATTCCAAGTACCGTCAACTCTTTTTCCTGAAGAGCATAATAGGCTGCAAGGCTGCTTTTAGCCGTAGAAACCAGATCTTCAACAATTACAGTCATTTCCCCGGGTGGTGCATGACCTTCAACCTGCGATGCCAGTCCGTGAGATTTTGGTTTGCTTCTAACATATACAAACGGCAGATCCATCCTTTCTGCCACAAGAACACCGATAGCAATGGCACCGGTAGCAACGCCGGCAATCAGCTCTGTGTCAGGATATGTCTTGCGCACCATATCGACAAAACGATCAGCGACCCAGGAGCGAATTTCGGGGAAAGAAAGGATGCGCCTGTTGTCACAATAGATTGGAGCCCGCAAACCAGAAGCCCATGTAAATGGATTTTTAACATTCAGTTTTATTGCTTTAATTTGCAGTAATCTATCTGCAAGCGAATAAGCAGGTGAATCGTTTTGCTTCATACTCATTAAAGTGTTACAAGGAATCAACTCGCAAAACTAATAAAATTTGAAGCAACAGCAGCATCTTTAATATGCACCAACCGGGATCCTCAGGATGAACAAAGAGATCAGTGTTTTTTTTGACAAAAGGCTTATACAATTCATTCATGGTTGCGAGAGCTCAGGTATCAGCAAAGGAACAACCATTCATCGCAAACCGGAATGGGCAGATATCATTGCTTTTCTTCGCAGCACGGATGAAAGGCTGACCTATATCAGTGATCATCCGGAAAGGTTTTTTCGTATATTTCTTACCTTCTTTGAACTTCTTGAAGCCGCCGGTGGTCTTGTAGTAAACGGAAAGGGTCAGTGGCTGTTTATTTTCAGAAATGGTCGGTGGGACCTTCCCAAGGGCGTTTTGGAAAAAAATGAATTCCCGCAGGAAGCAGCAATCAGAGAAGTGCGCGAAGAGTGCGGAATCAGTGCAATTCATGTGATCTCCGGCTTGCCGGCCACCTACCATATTTATTCGGGTCAAAACGACAAATGGATTTTGAAGAAGACAAGCTGGTTTCTGATGAGGCATCATAAAGATGAAACACCGGTACCGCAGCATTCAGAAGGCATTGAAACGGCAGAATGGCGCAGTCCGGGTGATCTTGAAGACATTAAAAAGAACACCTATGGGAACATCCGGGGGCTGTTGGATTTTTGTCTCAAAACAGCTCAATAAAAGATGGTTCCAGATCAGGCTATATCAACGCTGATCAAGGATTTCCTCCAAGGCTTCATCAGCGCCCCAGTGCGGAGGCACAAAAGGATGTGAATGAATCTGTCCCCCGGGTCCAATAAGAATGTAAAACGGAGCTGTTGTTATACCAAAATCTCTAAGTAAATCATAATCACCATCAAAATGAACCAGAGGAAATGAAAGATTGTTGTTTTCCATTAGGTTTGATACATTTTGAGGCTTTCTGTCTACCAAAACACCCAACAACTCCAATTGCCCTTTAAAGTCCCGGGCAATATCCTCCATCGGGTCAATGCTCTGCATCGAAAGCGGGCACCATGAAGCCCAGAAAAACAGATAGAGATAACTGTCATGGTAATCATTGAGCTCAAAAATGTTTCCTTCCTTGTCAGATAATCGAAAATTTGCAGCGTAAGCCCCTTCATGAAAGCTTTGCTGATGCTTTTTTGCAATGTTATATGCCATGGCACGATGTTCCGGGTGATTGCTTTTTTGTTCTGCGTCCTCAAGGATGGCCAGAAGCTTATGGTTCAAAAAATCGGGCATGGCAAACATCCGGTCAACGCTCACCAGCAAAACAAGTTCCCGCAATACTTCATCCTTCAGAATGCTGTCACCAGCCAATACATCCATCAGCTTTGTAAAACTCGCATCCCGGTTCACGGCTTCTTCCAGCCGGTTCATTTGAATGCTTCGACTCATCGAGAAAACATAGTTATCAAACAAGCTTCTGAAAAAGTCCATATACACCGGATTAAGATACAAAATGGGCTGATTCTTTATCTGGTCATGAAAAAGTGCATGAAACCCGCGTACATGAAGTGTTCTTTGCAAATAAGCCACGTTATACCTGATATAATCGCGAAGAAAATGATCAGCCACACCGTTAAATACAGAGTCAACTTGCAAAACAAAATTTTCCAGAGAGTTTCTGTGATTTGCCCTCACCCTTCCGGCAACCTCATCTTCAAGGTAGGTTGCAACCATTTCATCCATAATGGAAGTCATTTCGTTCAGGTAATCCTTGTCAGGCAAAGCACCCTGAATAGATACATTTAAAAAGCGCTGACGAAAAAGCATTGCTTCATCAACTTCATAATCATTAATAGTCAGCTTCTCATATTGCACTTTAAAGGATTCACCCGGATTGGCGTAGAAATAGTTTCGTGCATTAAAAATGCGAAAGAATAGCAACCGACCTTCCTGCAGTGGAACCTGAAACTGAAAGGATCCGTCTTCACCGATTATAACTGTAGCCAGTTTATCCGGTTGTCTGCTTACCAAGTCCTTATAAGTCAACAGCTGAATGGTTTCCCCTTCAGCACCGGGAAAATATCCGGAAACATTCACATCACCGGCGCCAAACAAACGGGTAGCGAGTAAAATTATCACCAGAAACATCCCTGGTTTTTTCATAGTTGGTACCTGATTTTGTCGGAAAATAAGTTTTACTTATTGGGGAACGGGTTTTTGGCAGAAATGTTACTTTTTGAGCCCCTCGCTGACATCAAGACCTTCCGGGATAAATGCGGACACATCGCCACCGTACCGGATGATTTCGCGTACAATATTGGAGTTTAAGGCCGTGTATTCCGGTGTAGTTAAAAGAAAGACCGTTTCCAGGTCAGGGAGCATTTTTTTGTTCATTTGCCCGATGCTGCGCTCAAATTCGAAATCAGCGGAAGTCCTCAAGCCTCTGAGAATATAATTCACACCGAGCTGTTTACAAAGATCCACGGTAAGTCCTTCATAGGTGATCACCTCAATTTGAGGGCAATCTCTAAAAACTTGTGCAATCCATTTTTTTCTTTTCTCAAGGGAGAAAAAGCTTTTCTTCTGTTCATTTACACCTATAGCAATGACGATTTTTTCAAATAATGGCAATGCGCGCAATATAATAGACTCATGTCCTTTGGTGATCGGGTCAAACGAGCCGGGAAAAAGGGCAATTCTTTTCATGGGTTTGAAATGTTTTATATGCGGATTTATGATGTAAATATAGGAAAAATCAGGAAGCATTTCCTGCGGCTTCAAAGAAGCTGAAATGCACTTTGCTGTAATTCCTTTTAAACACAAATGCCGGATGATTGTCGACCCTTACACTATCAGTGTGTTCAAGGATTAAAAAACCATTGGGCAACAACAGATTGCCATCAAACACAAGCCCGGGAATTTCTTCGATACCTTTCATTTCGTAAGGTGGGTCACAAAAGATGATATCGAATTGGGTTGACACGTTTCTCAGGAATCGCAATGCGTCAGCATTTAATACAGTTAGGTTATCCAGCGCATACTTACCCTTAACCTCCTTTATGAACCGCGTACATCGTAAGTTATTATCAACGGCAATTACTTCAATGGCATTGCGGGAAGCAAATTCGTAAGCAATACTTCCTGTTCCTGAAAAAAGATCCAGCACCCGAACTGCTTCAAAGTCGATATGATTGTTGAGAATATTGAACAATGCTTCCTTGGCCTTATCTGTGGTTGGCCTGACAGGCAGGCCTGCTGGCGGTCTGATCTGTCTTCGGTTGAGTCGTCCTCCAATTATCCGCATGTAACAAGGTTTAACAAGTTATAGTAATACTGACCGGGGATCTGATCAAAAACCCCGGCATATTGGAAGGCATCATTCCTTTCCGGGAATGAAACTTTATGGAACAGACTTGCAAGTGTTTGATAGGATTTACAATCCACGCTGATCTCTCCAATCAGCAAAAGTCTCTGATATGCTGCATTTTTATCAAATTGCTCCAGAACATAAAAAAGATAATAAAGGAGATCATCTAATGTCCGGTATTCAAATGATTGATAAAGGCTGACCTTTCCTTTTTCCAAAAGAATGACCTCAAAAAATGAACGTTTTAAATGCAAAACAATATCCGCATCCCAGTTTTCCAACTGAGTCGCTGCGAGCGTGCTCTCTATAAGGGCATTACCCTGATGTCTGAGCCGATAAGAGTCAAAACTCTCATCAAGAAAGTTTTTGATCTCTTTATGGAAGTCATAGATGCCGTATGCATCAAGGTTGTTTAGTTTATCGCTACGAATCAAATGATCCTCCTGAAGCCCTGCAAAGAAGCGAAATGTGTTTTCTGTTTCATTTTCCAGGCAAATATCGGCAGGTATTAGCAGCAGACTCGGTGTAAACAAAGAAACATGAACTTGCTTAAAGGGTGCTTTATACAAATTATTATCAACGAGAAACTGCTTCAGGTCCACTAAAAATTGATCGTCATAATCATCAGAGGAATGCTCATAGTCTTCCAGCCTGAGGTATTTAAAGTTTTCAGCATCCAGAACGGAAAAAACAAATCCATCGGGCCGAAGCCCGATGGATAGTATTTTTTTTTCAAAGGGCTCCGGACCGGATGTATCGCCAATACGAATGATATTCCGAAAAGAGCCTGTCATATTTATGACTTTACTCCCAGTTGCCATCAAGAACGGCTTCCATCATAGAGCCGACCCTAAGGTCTTCGCGGGTATAATAAACACGCCAATTATCAAGGTCCGACATATAAACGTGAGCCTGGACAGAAGCCTCAAAAACAGGAAGTCTGACCAAGCCTCGCTCAATAAAGCCTGCATTCATTTCAAAGCGGGCTCCTTGTCCGTAGGGAACATAAGGCAGCTGTTCAACCGGATAACGGACATTGCGAAGCAAACTGTCTTTGGCAGCTATCCAGATGGTATCACGCTCGACAATGCCCAGGCGAACTGCTTCCGACTCGGTTAATGTATCCGGCACGTGTCCGATTGCACGAATGAGCGGCAATGAGTCAATGTTAAAAAACGTCACAAGCGAATCAAGATCGCCAGTAAACCTCTGGTAACGGGACCTGTGAGATCTTTGAACCTCTCTGATGTCCTTTAGCCTCTGAATGATCTCTGCCTCACGAACTTGTACCTCCTGGCGAAACCTTACGGGTTCCATGATGCTATCGTATACAAAATAAACCAATGCGATGATCACTATGGCCAGCACAATCTGAATAACTGTTTTCATGTGTTTATAATTGTTGATTTATATGAATATGCAAAGGTATAATTAATTCCAAAACTGAAACAGATTATTGATATTTTAAGCTACAATCCCATCCATTTTCTGCTCGCGCTTAAAATGCATGCAAATATTCAATTTTTTTTAGAATTATACAACACATTAAGTTATTTCTTGCTTTTTCGGATTCATTATTTTAAATAATTCGTGATTCATTGTTATTTTTGATCAAAAAAATGTACGGAGAAATCATTCTTTCAAAACTTGTAACCTCCCTGCTCAGGAAGTGCGGGGTTCCGGCATCTGATGCGGTTATTGTTGCTGATGTTCTGATAGCTGCCGAGCTGCGGGGTATTCCGTCACACGGTTTATTGCGGCTGTATGATTATATTGAAATGCTTCGCAAAGGAAGAATCAAGCCTGATGCCAACCCAAAGCTGATTCACGAAAGTCCATCTACGGTAACCCTCGATGGAAACAACGGACTCGGTCCGGTGGTTGCTCATTATGCTATGAAACTTGCCATTCAAAAAGCTGAAACCGCCGGGACAGGATGGGTTGCCGTTCAGAACAGCAACCATTTTGGCATTGCCGGTTATTATGCGATGCAGGCATTGGCGCACAATATGATTGGCATCTGTATGACCAACGCCAATCCTTTGGTAGCACCCACTTTTTCATCTGCGGGTCTGATGGGCACAAATCCATTGGCAGTGGCCATTCCTGCTGCGAGCGAACTTCCTGTTGTTGCAGATTTTGCTACAGCAGCAATTGCACGCGGGAAGGTAGATCTGTTGCACAAGAACGGTTTACCGATAGATGCGGGCTTTTTGCAGGACACACAGGGCAACTCCAGCACGGACCCCGGTATTCTCACCCGTGGCGGCTCCATCCTTCCGCTGGGCGGAAGCCGCAAGTTTGGCAGCCATAAAGGTTACTGCATGGCAGCAGCAATCGATATTTTTTCTGCCATACTATCCGGCGCCAACTTTGGACCTTTTGTACCCCCGTCTGTTTCGTGGCTGCCGCTAAAGGACAACCTTCCCGGGAAGGGAACGGGACATTTTTTTGGTGCCATGCGCATTGATGCCTTCCGTCCGGCTGACGATTTCCTTGAATCGATGGATTTATGGATCAGAACATTTAAAAATGCGCCGCCTGCTGCCGGGCAGGAAAGGGTTTTGATTCCAGGGGACCCTGAAAGGGAAGCAGAACAGAGACACAGGAAGACGGGTATTCCAATTCAGGATAAAGTTAAAGAACAGATCCGGTCATTGTGCAACGATCTGGAGGTTCCATACAGTCTTGATTCCGGGACCGGCTAAAAGCCTCTGTCGAGATGATGTCGTGTACGGGTAAGTTTCAGATCTTGCAGGACACTTGCCTTAACCCGGATCGTGAAGTTGTAGCTCTGCCTGAATCCCATCGGGATCCAGTTAAATGTCATCTCCCAGCAATGAAGGTCTCTGTAAATATCAATGGAGGTATAAGTCAAATCATTATTCTCAAAATCATAACCGGTACGAAATCCGATTCGCCATTTGGGTGTCAGGTACACATCGCCGCGAACGGTCAGATTCTGAATGTAGTTTCTGTCCATCCTGTCTTCAGCAAAAACATAATTCGAATTGTAAGCAAAAGAATACGAAAATGTCAAATTCCAGGGCACGCTGTAATCAACCCCGTTGGGTGGCATGAGGTCATTTCGAAGGTCGTTATTAAAATCGTTGTTAAAATCGTTATTGAAGCCGTTTCCGTTCGGAGCAAAAGCATTTCCGGCAGGATCGCCGTGGGCAATACTTTCATCAGGCAAGTCAGTATCGCTGAATTCATTGTCACGCTCTGTCCGGCCAAAAGTCGAAGAATTCAGTGTATAGTTGAAGTCCAGATTCCATCTTGTCCTGTTGAGCTGAAGCAACCGATTGTCAGTATTCCACAGGAATTGGTCTATATATTGCCCTTGTTCATTGCGTGCATAGGGTGTCCAGGAACTTGAATAAGTAATATTGAAGTTCCCAAACAGCCTGGTACGTCCACTCATACTGATATCACCCATATTCAGTGAATCTTTCGCCAGGTCGTAACCGGTAGAGATAGAAAAATTATCTACCAGAACGATTTTTCTGTCACCGGCGTCAGGGTCACGTCTGTTTCTGACTTTCATCTCCAGGTTATTTGACAATGAAAAGCCAATATTGCCGGACCTGCCTGAAGGTGGCCCTCCATATATGCCTTGTTCAAATATGGAATAAGTTTGTTGTACCGGATCGTGATATCCTTCTCTGGGTCCCTGGTAAGGTTCGTAATAGCTTTTATAATAACCCCAGAAAGAGCTTGCAAAATCGGGTCGCATACTGAAGCTCAGGCTTGGTGTCAGGACGTGCCTGACTGCAGAAACCGGGCCCGATTCGAACTGCATCATCCCGTAAAGCTTTGTACTCAGTCCTGACGTGAAGCTAAACTCTCTGGCTGCTTCAAAACCGGGGATGGTATCGGTGCGGACGCCTCCAAAAACGGTATCATTGGCGTGAATGATCATCAAATCATCATCCCACTCTTTTCTGATCGTACTGAAATACCACCGTTCGCTGTAGTTCAAACTGGTGCTGAGATTGAAGTGGTTCAGGACCCTGGTGGAATGTGATATGGGGATGGAATGTCTGACCCCGTTCCGGAACTCTTTTAGCGCATCGCGCGAAAAAAACAAACTGTCAGCAATTCTCAACTCATTACGTGCTGACATACTATATGACATACTGATATCTTCATACCACCTGCCAGACCCGGCACCCTGTCCCCTTCTGAAGGGATGAAAACGGCTCGCGCTAAATGATATCTCCGGCAAACCAAGATCTACCATTTGCGTATTGGTGTTTTGACTGTGTCGCAGGTTCGCGGAGAAATTATATCTGGTCCCAAAGCTCCTTGAATAGGAGATGTTAGAAGAAAATGTGTTGGACAAATAGTCATCATCTGAAACAGGATTAAACCTGCTGGCCTGGGAGCTTCCGGCATTCACGCTTGCGCTGAATGTACGTGTAGGGTGAGCTTCTCTGGCCTGATTGTGGTTCCACCTGATCCTGAAGTCCCTGTTCCTTTCATATCCTGGCAGGTTTTCTTCACCGAACACGTTAATGGCATACGATAAATTCACAGACCCACGGTAGCGATATCTGACAGCATAATCGGAACCCAGTCTGAGCGCCCAGCTCCCCCTGGAATAAATATCACCACGAATGGATAAATCCATATACTCGTTTATACCCCAGTAAAAGCCTCCGTTTTCAAGATAAAACCCCCTGTTTCTGGCTTCGCCGTACGACGGTATCAGAACCCCGGAGGCTTGTCCCCTCTTATTCGGGAAAAACCCAAATGGCACGAAGAGCGGGGTTGGCACACCCCGTATTACCAGGTAAGCAAAACTGGAAATGATCTTATCATCAGGGATGATCTTTGCTTTTCTGAATTCTATATGAAAATGCGGTTCCTCCAGATCACAGGTTGTATACTTTCCCTCAGAAACATGCACTTCCCTGGTAGGCTGAAGCTTGACCACGTCCCCATGAATAAAACCATCAGCCTCTTCGGTAATGACGCCGATTGTTCGTCCACGCTTTGTCTCAAAATTGTATCTGAGCTCCCGGGATTCAAAGCTCTGCATTCCTTCACGAAAGACAGGCAAACCGGTCATCACACCGGCGCTGTCCGGCAAGCCGGTAGCGAACAGTTCATTGGTTGTGAAATCAAGTTCGATATAATCGGCAGTAAGGTGCATATCCTCATACTTAAGATCACCATTGCCGTAAATATATACACGACGGTTTCTGATATCATGAAAGATCGTATCACGCGCCGAATACTCAACAACGGCATCAAGGATTACGCCTGCTCCGGCCTGCCTCTCAGACATTTCACCAGACCCGTTGTCTTCAGTGTCTGTAACGTTGGGGTTGACATCCTGCAAAGTTTCATTGTGTTCTGCATTGGGCTCTTGTGCTTGCGTGGCCGTTAAGCTGAACAAACAAATGCAAAGCAAAATAAAAATCTTAGATATGAAGTTTGCGCACAAAGTGATATATTGTTATTTTTGTGGGAAATCTATAGTGGATTGTCCCACCGGGACACATTTGCTGTACAGAGGCAAAACTAAATAAAAATAGCATACCATAAGTGAAACGCATTCCTGTATTTTTTGTTATGGTCTTGCTCATTGCAGGCCTTTCCGTTGAAATATTTGCCAACGGACGCGGTTTTGTCAACACCGTAGTGATTGATCCCGGGCATGGCGGGAGAGAGCCCGGTGCCGTGGGCCGGAGGTCAATGGAGAAAGACATCGCCCTGGCCATATCATTGAAGCTGGGGGAATATATCAAAGAAAACATCAAAGATGTTGAAGTGATATTCACCCGGCAAACGGACGTTTTTGTCCCGCTGCACGAACGGGCAAGAATTGCAAATGAGAACAAGGCCGACCTGTTTATTTCTGTACATGCCAACAGTGCTGCTTCACGAATTGCTGAAGGAACCGAAACTTTCGTAATGGGTCTTCACCGCAGCCAGGCAAACCTTGAAGTGGCACGCAGGGAAAACAAGTCCATCCTTTATGAGGACGATTACCTGGAAACATACGACGGTTTTGACCCGAATTCGCCTGAGGCCAGCATCATCTTCGCACTGTATCAGAATGCATACCTGGAACAAAGCCTGCAAATGGCTTCACTGATTCAAAGAGAGTTTCGTGACCGTGCCAGACGCATAGACCGGGGGGTAAAACAAGCAGGCTTTTTGGTGCTATATAACGTCACCATGCCAGGGGTTCTGGTAGAAACCGGTTTTATCAGCAATGCGCGTGAAGAAGCATACCTCATGTCGGAAACAGGTCAAGCCCACCTGGCTTCGGCTATATTCAGGGCATTCCGCCAATACAAAGAGGAACAGGATGCACTTGCAGCAGCCAGAAACGAGTATCGCAGGCCACAGGCACACAGTGATACATCTGTAATCGAATCTTTACCCTCAAATACAGAAAATCAAACCACTACAACGCATTCTGAAGCGAACAGGACTAACGAAAACACAGCGGCGACACCAGAAGTCTCATTCAGGGTACAGTTTGCCACCTTTTCAGAGCAAAGACCCATTGATGACCCCATTTTCTCCAGTCTCTCAGGAGTGTCTTTCTATTTTCATGAAGGCCTCTACAAATATACTGTAGGCAACGAAACCACACTGGAGGCTGCAGCAGCCCTGCAACAAACGGTTCAGCAAGCCGGATTCAAAGACGCTTTTGTGGTGGCCTTTAAAAACAACGAAAGAATCAGTGCCGCAGAAGCCAGAAGACTATTACAGCAGCAAATAAACAACTGACCGCTGGTGCATAATTTTTTTCAGCTACCCGTAAAACTTTAAATAAATATTTAAGTCCGATGAAAATATCCGTGGTGATTGCTTTTTTGTTTTTTATTTTTTTTACTTGCACATCCTCACAGCTTAGAGCAGAAGGTCCTGACACACCGCCTTTGATAACCAGTGTTGAAGCATTTGCCAACGACCCTGTATTGCAGAATGCCCACTGGTCAGTTTTTATTAAGGATGTGACAACAGGCGAAACCCTTGCTGCCCGGCACATTGATAAGCCTTTGCTTCCTGCCTCGATACAAAAAATCTTTACCACCTCAACTGCCATGATGATGCTTGGCGCTGATTTTCAATATGAAACATTGTTTCAGCATGATGGCAGCGTGGACCGCAGAGGAGTCCTGAATGGCAATCTTTATATTCACGGAAGCGGTGATCCTACTTTTGGTGCTGCAAAGCTTGATGACACCCTTGCTCTTGAATATATTTTCGAAAAATGGGCACAATTGCTTCTTAATATTGGTATTGAAAAGATCAACGGACATATCATTGCGGATGAACGTATATTCGATAATGAATTGGTGCCCGGAAGATGGTTATGGGAACACATTGGAAACTATTTCGGTGCGGGTACCAGCGGGTTATCAGCTCATGAAAATGAATACACGGTTTTTTTTGATGCCGGGCCGGCAATAGGGAGTTCTGCGACGGTCGTGGGAACAAAGCCTCACGTGCCGGGGATGTTCTTTATTAATGACGTAAAAACGGGAAGAGCTGGTTCTGGTGATCAGGTCTATATATTCGGAGCACCCTGGGTGAAGGAAAGACATTTAACGGGAACTGTTCCTCTTGGTGCAAGAGATTTCCCTGTGCGGGGTTCCATATATGATCCTCCCGGATTTGCAGCTGAAAGCCTCAAACGTTATTTAGAAAAAAATGGTGTAGAAGTAACGGGACAAAGTGCATCATACAGAACCATTGAAAAAGAAAATATTTTCCCCTCAGAAGAGCGCATAACCTTGCACACCCACCAGTCACCTTTCCTTTTTGATATCATTTACAGAACAAACCTTGGCAGCCACAACTCTTATGCAGAAAGCCTGCTGAAAACAATGGGAGTACAAATGCACGGTTCAGGAAGTACCGATTCGGGCCTGAAGGCCATGATAGATGTTTGGGAAGAAATGGGGCTTGATACGGTTCAACTTGTTTTGTATGACGGCAGCGGACTATCTCCCTCGAACCGGTTAACTGCCAATCAGCTGATGACAGTTTTATATGAATCCGCCAGACATCCGGCCTTCGGTATCCTGATGCACAGCCTGCCGCTGGCAGGTTACAGTGGTTCGTTGACCAACAGGTTAAGAGATACAGCCTCGGAAGGCAGGCTCAGGGCGAAAAGCGGCTACCTCAACAATGTCCGCTCCTATGCAGGCTATACCCCCATGCAAAACGGAAACCTGGCCGCATTTGTCATCATCGCAAACGATTACAAAGGAACTCCTGCTGCAATGCGCCACAAAATGATACAACTGATGAACGAGATCACCAAGCATCAGGAACAATAAAAGCATAACAAGTTACTGTATTATTATATTTTAGAATCTTTTTGATATATTTAAGTGATTATATATATTTCCTGTTTATGACCAATTTGCCAAGATTGTCGGATAAAACATATCCCGATTCCAAATAATATTATAATTTAGCCGCAAAGCAATCAATTTTATTAATCATAAAACATATCGCTATGCAAAAAATAGAATGGGGAAAACTTCCCTTTGGGTATTTTCAGACAGACTATAATGTAAGATGCTATTATCGTGATGGAAAATGGGGCGAAATTGAGGTTTCCTCTTCAACCCAGATCAGCATCCACATGGCAGCAACCTGTTTGCATTACGGACAGGAAGCTTTTGAAGGGATGAAGGCTTATCGCGGAAAAGACAATAAAATCAGGTTGTTCAGATGGGAAGAGAATGCAAAGCGGATGCAGCGTTCTGCCGATGGCATTCTAATGGCCAGAGTTCCTGAAGAGCTATTTCATGAGATGGTGATGAAAGCGGTTAAGCTGAATGAAAAATATGTACCACCATATGGTCATGGCGCAGCGCTATACATTCGTCCGCTGCTGATCGGCACAGGGGTACAGGTTGGTGTGAATCCGGCTAAAGAATATTTATTTATGGTGTTTGTCGGTCCGGTAGGACCTTACTTTAAAGAGGGTTTTAATCCTGTTACCATGCAGATCGTTCGCGACTTCGACAGGGCTGCTCCGCTCGGAACCGGCCACATCAAAGTTGGAGGCAACTATGCCGGCAGCTTGCAAGCATCGGAAAGGGCTAAAGCTGAGGGTTATGCTTCCGTGCTGTTCCTGGAAGCAAAAGAGAAGAAATACATCGATGAAGCGGGTCCTGCCAATTTCTTTGGCATAAAGGACAATACCTACATCACACCGAAATCACCCTCAATCCTGCCTTCCATTACCAACATGAGCCTGATGCAGATCGCTGAAGACATGGGCCTGAAAGTAGAAAGACGCCCCGTGCCGGTTGAAGAGCTGGAAACATTTGAGGAGGCCGGTGCCTGCGGAACGGCTGCGATCATCTCCCCCATCGGAAAAATTGTAGAGCGTGAAAGTGGTAAAACCTATACTTTCGGAGATACAGCCAATGCCGGTCCCATCTCCACCCAACTGTTCAAAAAACTGCAGGGAATCCAATATGGCGACGAACCCGATCCTCATGGATGGGTAAGTATCGTTGAGTAAAGATCTGACAGAAAGCAACAGCTGTTTTTTGACCGCCAAGAGCTCACGAA
The DNA here is from genome assembly GCA_007123065.1 of Bacteroidales bacterium. Taxonomy (GTDB): domain Bacteria; phylum Bacteroidota; class Bacteroidia; order Bacteroidales; family UBA7960; genus PUPG01. The sequence goes on along the minus strand of SKSI01000182.1, from coordinate 11 downwards.
ACCAGAATTAG
>SKSI01000137.1 GCA_007123065.1 Bacteroidales bacterium | reverse complement strand
GGATGGTATCGGAAACGATCACTTCATCGAAAGCGCTGTTGGCTATTCTTTCATAGGCTTTTTCGCTGAAGACGGCGTGGGTAGCTACAGCACGAACGCTATTTGCGCCATTATCCATGATCATCTGGGCGGCTTTTGTAATAGATCCAGCTGTATCGATAATGTCATCAACAAGAACAACATCCTTGCCTTTCACATCACCAATGAGTGTGATTTTTTCTACCTCGTTGGCTTTTTCCCGTTGCTTATAGCAGATCACCAGTTCGCTGTTCAGGAACTTTGCATAGGCACCTGCACGTCTTGTTCCGCCGGTGTCGGGCGACCCCATGACCAGGTTTGGCAGGTTAAGCTTTTTGATGTAAGGCACAAAGATTGCGGAGGCATACATGTGGTCTACAGGGACATCAAAGAATGCCTGAATCTGGTCTGCATGGAGGTCCATCGTGATCAGCCGGTCGAGGCCTGCGGCAGTGAGGAGATTTGCAATCAGCTTCGCCCCGATTGACACACGTGGCTTATCTTTCCTGTCCTGACGGGCAAACCCGAAATAGGGTATCACGGCGATCACCTGCCGGGCAGATGCCCTTTTGGCGGCATCGATCATTAAAAGAAGCTCCATCAGGTTATCAGATGGAGGGATGGTACTCTGGATAATGAAGACGTCGTCGCCGCGAAGCGTTTCCTCATATGATGGTTGAAACTCCCCATCGGCAAAATGCTGAAACAGCTCCTTGCCAAGCGGTTTGCCATAGTTTTCAGCGATCTTTTCTGCGAGAGGGCGGGAGGCGGAACCGGAAAATATTTTCACTACTGATGCCATGAATATAAATTTTGAAGACCAGGAAACAACATTGCTGGAACAAAAGTATGAATTATATCCCTATTGATGAGCCGGACTGCCAATGAATTTTTGATTTTGTTTGTTATAATTCCGGAATTGCGTATTTTTGCACGCTGAACGGAATTCATTGGTTTGTTCAGACGCCCGGGTGGCGGAATTGGTAGACGCGTTGGTCTCAAACACCAATGATAGCAATATCGTGCCGGTTCGATCCCGGCCCCGGGTACAGAAACCCCTCATAGTCGTATGATTTTGAGGGGTTTTTTTATGTGTTTATAAAGGTTTAGCTGTTTAGTTGTTTAGTCGTTTAGTTGATATGGTTTTTATGCGCGAACCCTTCGAGCTTCCAGCTTCGAGCTTAACAGGCAATCGAAAATCGGCAATCGAAAATCATCCCCCTGTGTGTCAAAAATCCCGTCATAGGCGTTTCATGTGTTAAGCCACTAATGAAACTCCCGCAAACTTTCGTGGATCCCTTTGTGTATCTCGTACCAGAACTGCAGTCCGGCCTCAAACTTGTCTTTCTCAAAAGCCTGGATCCACCTGTCGAGTTCTTCATCATTGACCTTATCCTCTTCTGCCTTTTTGCGTAAAAACTGAAACAGGAAGTCTACATTGCGCTCCGACTCCCAGAAAATGGAAGCATTGCGGCTGTTGATGCGCGTGGCTGTAAGCCTGAGGTTCTGCAGGAACTGATCCTTCATACCAAAAAGCTTATCCATCACATCCGGCATGATCTCTTCGGCCCAGGCCCGGTGGAAACGGCAGAAGCCCAGATTGTCCATCATCAGCTCCATGACCATCCGTTCGGCATTCTGACGTCCCAGTTCACGTGGTGGGATAAACTCCTTGCCATAAACCATGTAATACTTTCCCATGATGGCCATTGGCGATAACACACCGGGTGTCCAATACTGATTCGGCACCATCCAGCCTTGCCTGGCAAAACCAATATGCACGAAACGATCCATAACACCAATCCCTTTTTCGCGGGCAAGACGGCGTGCCAGCTTGCGCGCCCCCGGTTTTATATTAACCAACCCCTCGGGTTTCACCATTTCATCGAGCAAAGCTGCACCAATACGAGCATTGTGCATTGAATCTTTTACCACGTCAAAACCCTTGGGAGAAAATTTTGGCACATCCTCAACACCCAGTTCTTCGGGGTTAATCAGTCCATCTGCCATGCACTCCATCAGCCATGCCAGCACACCGCCTACCGAGATGGCATCAAAACCATAACCATCTGCTTTACCGTTAAGCAGTTCGGCAGCGCGCTGGTCAAAAACACCACAAAGCGGGCCCATGGTTTGGTATGGTTCATAATCTTTTTTAAAATGGCCATGCATCTTTTTACACACTGCCACGCAAGGTTCACCGCAATTCTTTTGCTGCTTTGTTTCAATCGTTTCTTCATTGAATTGCTTGAGATAGTGGTCAATGATAAACCGTTGATGCAGATCCAGGCGTTCTTCTTTTGTCATAAAGATCGTGCGGTAGTTGAACGCGATGATCCTTTCGTTCATGGTGGCAAAGTTCACACCAAAGGTGCCACCCGTGTTAAAAGCAGGATCGTAACGGTATTTGGTCGTGGCTTCCAGGTCTTTCGCCGCCATCTTTTTTTCATAGCGGTCGTGAAACCATTCGTCGGCAACTTTGCGGTCACGAAAGTCTTCATCCACCCATGTGCCGCCATAAATGACCCCGACAATGCCGTGCTGTTGCAACAATTTGGTCCCGAATCCGCCCCGTCCGGCCCAACAATCAACAGCAGTAAGTGTTCCTTTCTTTACCGGTGCCGAAGCAATGGCACCATTGTCGGTGTACATAGCAGCGGGACCGACGGCCAGCACCCGCGGATCTTTTTCGTAATGGGAAGCATATTGGTCAAGGGCATGTTGCATCACACCATATACACCGCCCCTGCCCTCTTTCCATAAAGAATATGGATCTACCGGGTGCAACTCCACCTCCACTTCTTCGCCATGATGCCGGTTCAGGTACAAGATGGAGGGTGTTTCAGCCTTTCCGATGATGGAAAACAGGTTGATTCCCAAATTATCGAACACGAGGGCAGCTCCACCCATCGACGAGATAAAAAACCCATGCCATGACGGCGATATGCCACTGAACAACAACCTGTTTGATCCGGGGAAAATACTCCCTGCCAAAAGGCCGGCACCGATATTCAGGCTGTTGTGCTTATGTGCGAGGTGAATTCCCAGATCTACCGGACCAAAAAAAGAACCAACAGGATACTTGTTGATGCGGTAATAACCGTTGGAAGCATCGATCATCAGCACCCTCAGATAAGTGTTTGTTTGTTTGCTCATATGTTTGTATTTGTTCGTTTAAAACACAAGCTTACTCCCGTGCAACCGGCATTATATCTTTTTAATCATCAACTTTTATGACCCGCCAGAAAGGAAAGTCGTATTCACTTTGTATGGTTGTCAAATAAACACCACCCGGCAGATTGGTCAGGTCAAGTTGTTTTTCCACATCACCGGCAATTGAGACGGGTTTTTGAATAAGCAGTTGCCCATCCAAATCAAAAAGCATGATTTGCACTTCTTCTTCACTATGGTTATGAAAAGCGATAGTTAACAAGTCACTGACAGGATTTGGATATACTTTTGCGGGGAGGGTGGTAAACTTTCTCAGTTGCCCGTAGTTTACCCCGCCTTCGTTGACCGCATACGCCCTGTAAAAGTATGTATTATCCGAACGCAGTCCGTTAGCCCGACTGCTATACAGGCCCAGTTCACCGCCCTCGCGGGAAATACCCTTGTGGGAATCTACTGTAGGGTTGGAGCGGCTGTCCCAGACAACACCGCGTTGCAACAGCTTCGAATTTCCCGTATTCCGCACTTCACCTTTAAGGACGGCAAAATTATGGCCAATTGCGGAAGTCTGGCCGGTAATTACGTGTGCAAGCATCACCTCTTTTGTCCGGAACACAATGGGATGGCCATAGCTTATACCGGCATCATTCATCACATAAGCCGCAACGCTATATTCTGTTCCCGGCTCCAGGCCGGTCATCTTACTGGAAAACTCACCGGGGG
>SKSI01000126.1 GCA_007123065.1 Bacteroidales bacterium | reverse complement strand
TGATCGGCCACCAGGGGAAGGCATTGAAAAAGATCGGTACGGAAGCCCGCAAGGACATTGAAACCTTCATCGAGAAAAAGGTTTTTCTTGAACTCTATGTAAAGGTCAGCAAAAACTGGCGAGAAGATGAGATGCTATTGAAACGTTTTGGTTACAAATAAAAATTCACAAACAATTCAGAAATATGAAACTAAAAGTTAGCCTGATATTGTTTCTGGCCGCGGTATTCTTTTTCCACGCATGCCACCGGGATGTGCCATCCGACATCAACCTGGAACAGGCACACAATCCGGAGGCCCGGCATATCATTGCTCCTGGTAATGGTACGATCGGTATCATTCAAAATAGCAGTGTTTACATGTATTATTATGATGAACGGGAAGGCTGGCTTGCTGATGATGTTACGCGCTTTAACATTCCCGACGGAAACCGGGGCATTCTTTCGATGGGGATGGGGACCATTGGCGTTGTTATTAAGGATCAGCTGAAGTTTTTTATGCTGGATGCCTTTAATGAATGGCAGGAGCAGCCGCATCTTTCCTTTTCATTACCAAAGAAATACGACCGACTGGTTTCTATGCACATGCCCTGGGAGATAGGAGTTTTAGGGATTGAACAGGATGGTGTGCTTGACTTTTATTTTTATTATGATGATGACTGGCACCATGATCCCACATCGGGTTTTAGTATACCAGCAAAAATATCATCCTATTACCCGACTGGTGAAATGACCATTGCTATCGTTGATAACCAAAAACTGGGTTTGTATTTTTTAGGTCCGGAAGAGGGCTGGTCATTTATGGATCACGACGACTTTGTCATGCTGCTTCCGGATCATTATCAAGGGATCATCCCTGTGGGCACGAGCAGAATAGCTGTTCTGGAAGGGCAAAACCTGAATTTTTATGCCCTCGATCTCGAAAACAACCGTTGGGTGCTTCATACTGACCTAAAGTTCGACCTGCCATTTTGATGTCAGGCCATTTTCCTCGAGTGTTTCCCGCAAAAATTTTGCCGTATAGGAGTTTTGCTCTCTGGCAATCGCCTCAGGATTACCGGCTGCAACAATTTTGCCACCACGATCCCCCCCTTCGGGTCCAAGATCGATGATGTGGTCTGCGACCTTGATCACATCCATGTTGTGTTCAATTACAATTACAGTATTGCCCCGGTCAACCAGGCGATGCAGCACCTCCATAAGTACGCGGACATCCTCAAAATGGAGTCCGGTTGTGGGCTCATCCAGGATATATAGCGTTTTGCCGGTATCACGCCGCGACAGTTCAGCAGACAATTTAACCCGTTGGGCCTCGCCTCCTGATAAAGTCGTGCTGCTCTGACCTAATGTAATGTAGCCGAGTCCAACATCATTAAGGGTCTTCAGCTTGTTTACAATAAAAGGGATATGCTCAAAAAAGGTCAACGCCTGGCTGATACTCATGTTCAGCACGTCGTTAATGGTTTTTCCCTTGTATCGCACTTCAAGTGTTTCCCTGTTGTAACGTTTTCCATGACAGCTTTCGCACTGCACGTGCACATCGGGCAGGAAGTTCATCTCGATGACACGCACACCTCCGCCCTGACAGGTTTCACAGCGCCCACCTTTCACGTTAAAAGAAAAGCGCCCGGGTTTGTAGCCACGCACCTGTGACTCCGGAAGGGCAGCAAATAACTTCCGGATCTCATCAAACAGTTTGGTATATGTTGAGGGATTTGACCGCGGTGTGCGTCCGATGGGCGACTGATCCACCTCGATCACCTTATCCAGGTGCTTCAGGCCCTGAATCTCCTTGTAAGGGAGCGACTGCTTTTCGGACCGGTGAAAATGCTGACTCAGAACCGGATAGAGCGTTTCATTAATGATGGAAGATTTTCCGCTTCCCGAAACGCCGGTTACACAGATCAGCTTTCCCAAAGGCAACTCCAGGTCAACATTTTTCAGGTTGTTGCCCCTGGCGCCTTTCAATGTAAGAATCTGGCCATTCCCCTGACGTCTTTGCAGTGGAATGGGAATCTCCTTTTTCCCGTTCAGGTAGGCTGCCGTAATAGATGCGTGCTGCATAAGCTGCAGCGGTGTGCCGCTGGCAACAACTTCGCCGCCGTTGGTGCCGGCACCCGGACCGATATCAAGCACGTAGTCAGCAGCAAGGATCATATCCCTGTCGTGCTCCACAACGATAACCGAGTTGCCGATATCACGCAGTTCCTTCAAGGCATCGATCAGCCTGTGGTTATCGCGCTGATGCAGTCCGATGCTGGGTTCATCAAGAATATATAGCACTCCGGTCAGTTGCGATCCGATCTGGGTGGCCAGACGGATGCGTTGACTTTCGCCACCCGAAAGGCTGCGCGCCTGACGGTTCAGCGACAGGTAATCCAATCCTACGTTCAATAAAAAACCAAGCCTTAAGCTAAGTTCCCGCAGGATCTCTGAAGCGATGTGCCGCCTGCGGTCGCCAAGATGTTCAGGGAGTCGATCCATCTCCTTTTTCAACTGAACCATATCCATGGCAGCATAATCTGCAATGCTCTTGCTATCGATCAGAAAATGAAGGGACTCTTTATTCAGCCGTTTCCCTTTACACTCCGGACAGGCCTTCTGTCGCATAAAGCCGGCAGCCCAACGGCGAAGCGATCCGGAAGTGCTTTCATCGTATTGGTTTTGAATAAAATGGATGATGCCTTCGAAATTGAGTGAATACGTACTGGTGACACCCAGACTTTCGTGTTTCACGCGAAACACCTCGTCCGAGCCATATAAAATGGTATTCAAGGCCTCCTCACTGATTTGGTCAATGGGCGTATTCAGGTCAAAGCCATGTTTTAATCCGATAGCCTCAATTTGTTTCGTGATCCAGGCATTCCCTGTTTTCTTGACCGGTGCAATGCCTCCCGCTTTGATTGATAACGAGGGATCAGGAATGATCTTGTCTATATCCATTTCACTGACAGTACCCAGCCCGTTGCAATGCGGACAAGCTCCATAGGGGGAGTTGAAAGAGAACGTATTTGGCTCGGGTTCTTTATATGCAATTCCGGATACCGGACACATCAGGTTTTTGCTGAAATGATGGACGCTGCCATCTGCTTCATCAACAACCATCACCATCCCTTTGCCATATTTCAATGCGGTTTGAAGTGACGCCTTCAGGTGCTTACGACGCTGGATTTTTACCTGCAGGCGGTCTATAAGGGTTTCGATATCATGTACCTTGTAACGGTCCACCTTCATTCCGGGTACCACCTCCTGCAGTTCACCGTCAATGCGCACTCTGAGGAAACCCTGTTTCCGGACCTGCTCAAAAAGTTCCCTGTAATGACCCTTCCGTCCTTTGACCAGGGGGGCAAGAATCAGGATGTTTCTCTCATCAAATCGACTCAGCACAAGATCCAGAATCTGTTCCCCGGTATAGCGCACCATCTTTTCTCCGGTAACATATGAGTGTGCTTCGCCAATGCGGGCAAAGAGCAGGCGCAGGAAGTCGTATATTTCCGTGATCGTCCCAACGGTAGAGCGCGGATTGCGACCGCCTGCCTTTTGTTCAATACTGATTACGGGGTTCAGGCCGCTTATCTTATCCACGTCCGGACGCTCAAGTGCACCAAGAAACTGGCGGGCGTAGGCTGAAAACGTTTCAATATAGCGGCGCTGCCCCTCTGCATAGATGGTGTCAAATGCCAATGACGACTTTCCGGAACCGCTGAGTCCGGTTATTACCGTCAGTGCATCGCGCGGAATGGCCACATCAATGTCCTTCAGGTTGTGTTCCCTGGCGCCAAATACCTCCAGCTGAGCCGTATAAATGTTTGAAGATGCCGTTTCCATGATAAAAAACAATCTGCAAAGGTACGGATTATTCACACATCAGAGAATTTTGTTACTTTTGAAATAGCATTTATAGATGGAAGATGAGAGTGAATTGGAACATAGT
>SKSI01000079.1 GCA_007123065.1 Bacteroidales bacterium | reverse complement strand
AATAAGGTCGGTTTTTCTGGGGCGCTCAATTTGCTACTAAGGTTAAGTAAGAAAAGAAATAAGGTTTTTTCCGCGCAAAGCGCGCAATATGATTTTCAATTATGAAATGTTCGAAATAGTATAAGCTAGGCTTGGCCAGCCTATACAGGTCTTCACAACATAAACCGCAAATTACGCACTCAGTTCTCAGATCCCAGATCCCAGTTCTGTGCTCGCGGCCTGCTTGCTCATGCCCCCGCTATTGAAGATGCCTTGATTTTGAACGCAGATCCATCATTGGCGGCAGGTTAATACCATACACTAAACCCTAAACCCTCAACTCTAAACATCTAAACATCTAAACTTCTAAACTTCTAAGCTCTATACTTCTAAACTTCCAAACCTCTAAACTTCTAAACTCAAGTCCCTCAAGTCCCTTTAATGGAGGTTCGACCCAATCAGGTGGATAAACTCTGCCCTTGTTTTTTCGGTAAGGAAAGCGCCGGTGAAATCGCTGGTTGTGGTTACGGAATTTTGTTTCTGTATGCCGCGCATCATCATGCAGTAATGATGTGCCTCGATTACCACGGCAACGCCCAATGGCTTCAGGGTATTCTGAATGCAGTCCTTGATCTGCGTGGTCAGGCGCTCCTGTACCTGTAAACGACGGGCATAGGCATCTACAACCCGTGGAATCTTGCTCAATCCAACGATGTGTTTATTCGGGATATAAGCTACGTGTGCCTTGCCAACGAATGGAAGCATATGGTGCTCACACATGGAATAAATCTCAATATCCTTCACAATCACCATCTGCCTGTAATCTTCCTGAAACATAGCAGACTTCAAAATCTGTGAACCATCCAGGTCGTAACCGTGTGTGAGGAACTGCATCGCCTTGGCAACTCGTTCGGGGGTTTTTTCAAGACCTTCACGGGTAGGATCCTCACCCACCAGCTTTAACACTTCCTTGTAATGTGCGGAAAGTTCATTGATTTTTTGCGGATTGTACTGGTCTATCTTTTCATAGTCATCCATTTTGTTTTCAATGACCATGTCGCGGTTAATTTCTGATGCCATTTTTCTGAGTTTAGGTGTTGAGATGTTTAGAAGTTGAGGGTTTAGGGTTTAAAGTTAAAGACAAAAATAATTACCCATAATACTCCACATAGTTTTTTTCAGTTTCTTCTAATTTGATGCGATGAAGTCGTGCACCAAGCTCTTTGATTGGTTGATCGAGTTGTTTCCAGATTCCAATGGCCAGGTTTTCGGTGCTGGCAAGCTTCCCTTGCATGAAGTCTACTTCGGTATTGATGTTTTTATGATCCAGTTTTTGGAGCACAAAAGCATCGATTATCTTGCTTAACATTTTTAAATTCAACACAAAGCCTGTCTCATCACTCACTTTACCTTCCACTGTAACATAGAGCGTGTAATTATGTCCGTGCCAGTTGGGATTGGAACACTTGCCAAATACCTCAAGGTTCTTTTCGTCGTTCCATTCCGGGCGAAATAACCTGTGTGCTGCGTTAAATGTTTCTCTCCTGGTAATATGCATAAATCTAAGATTATCACACTAAATGTACATGTTTTTTTATATACAGAAAAATTTTTTGCAGATAATATAATTTAATGTGCTAATTTTATTATGAAACATCCTTTGAAATGTTTTGTTTAATTTTTTTAAAATAATGATATACAAATTGTCGCTAAAAGCAATTCCCTATGTTGGGAAATGACGAATTCTTTGCATTAAAACCATGTATTAAATAATAAACAAGATATGATCAGGAAAATTATTGGTTTCCACCGATTGGTTTGGACAATCGCACTTTTTCTATTGACCGGTAGTACAATCGAATCATCCTCCGATCAAAAATATGAAACCATTATTATTGGAACACAGGAATGGATGGCATATAACCTGCAAACCACATTTTTTAGAAACGGAGAGGCCATACCGAGATTCACTGACTATGAGTCCTGGGAGGACTTAGGCAACAAACAAATTGCGGCCTATGGATACAATGCCCGCTACGATGATGAGATCTCATCAAGAAATTTTCTTTACAACTGGTATGCGGTCAACGATCCGAGAGGTTTGTGCCCCACAGGTTTCAGAGTACCTTCATATGATGATTTTTCCAGGCTGATTGATCATCTGGCAGCGCAACTCCAGGACAATGACGGCCTTACCGACAAATCAGAAAAAGATTACCTGGACTTTGGCCTGACAATGCCAGGCTGGTGCTGCATGCAATATAATGATATGGATATCTATTTTGATGAGGGAAACAACGAAGCCTTTTGGATAAATACTGAATTGAGTTCTAAAGAGATTGATAGTTATTATCTCTGCCCCGAAAGTGCCTGGATCCTGGATGTTGGGAGAAGTGTCCGAACCGACTCAGACGGTGTTTTTTTTAATCCTGAAAGTACAAAGAAAATGGCCTTTTCTGTAAGATGCATCAAGGAATAACATACATATTAAGAAACTATGTCAAACGACAATTTCGATGTGCCTGAAACATCAAAAATGATTAAACTTGCAGGTCATAAATTAATGTGAATATGTACAAAACCTTATTGCATCACTCCTGGTTGGGCCTTCGGCGTTCGCATTACTTTGAGCGCAGTCTCGGTATCAATTTTATTCTTGCATTTGTAGGATTAATGCTGATACTCTACATGCTCGGACTGAGCATGATGCTCCCATCCCTACTTGACCATTATTTCCCGGAGCAACCGATCATGTATAGCTTTCTCTCGTTGCTTGTTTTTATTTACACCGGTGATTTTTTGTTGCGTTTTTTTATGCAGAAGGTACCGGCTCAACAGGTTCAGCCATATCTGCACCTGCCATTTAACAGGGGTATTCTTACACGCATCATCATGGCAAAATCGTGGTTAAGCATCTATAATTTTTACCTTTTTGCATTGCTTTTGCCTTTTTTTTATCGCTCACTGGTGCTTTCAGGGGCTTCACAAGCCTTCTGGCTGCTATTGGCAGGCTGTTTTCTTTTGGGAAGCATCAACCATACGCTTATTCTACTTCTTAAAACCCGCGAAAACAAATCGATATCTCTCACCATTGTATTGGTTCTGTTAGGTGCCGGACTTTCAATCGGACTATTGTTCTTCCGCGAGCATCTGTTTGCCGCCTCAAAATATGTCGGACAAGGCTTTATGTACGGCAATCCATGGTTTTTCCTCATTGCCGCAGCATTAGCTTGCACTTTACACATGCTAACAACAAGAGGCTTACATCAGTCACTCTATCGGCTGCACGACCATACAGGAACCTCAAAAACAGCCAGTACCGGAAGAATTGAAGCCTTCTTTCAAAAAATCCCAACTTACGGGAAATACTGGCTTCTGGAGTGGCGCCTCCTTAACCGCAACAAGCGTGCTTCCAGGGGGTTCAGGCAGTGGCCTCTAAGCATCGTTTTTATTATCTTCTTTGTCTTTTATGGCAGGGAGGATCTTATGCAAACTTACATGGTCTTTTTCCTGATGTTTGCAGGGGGATATGGTTTTTTTCATTTGCAATATGTTTATTCTTGGGAAAGCAGGTTCTTTGATTATATCGTATCCAAAAAAATGGACATGTACGCAATGATCCGTTCAAAATATTACTTTTATCTTACCCTCGCAATCCTACAAACAATAATTATAACCCCGATTATGTACTTTATCAGACCAGACTTGATATTGCCATTAATTGCTTTAATGCTCTACGTAACCGGACCCGTTTTTGCCTTGCTTTTCCATTTCGGGATCGGATACAGCACCCGAATAGACCCTGATAAAAAAGCATATTTCAACATGGAGGGCACAAGTGGCACCCAGTTTGTTTTTATCTTACTGGTGATGCTTTCTTACATTCCCTTCATGATCGTTGCATATGCTTTGCCATGGCGTTTTGAAATGGCTTTATCCCTGGTGGTTGCCATTGCGGGTT
>SKSI01000001.1 GCA_007123065.1 Bacteroidales bacterium | reverse complement strand
GTTTGGGTTATTCTATTAATTTTGATAAAAAAAACAAAACATTTTACGCATGCCAGATACCAATATCGAAAGAGAAGTATGGGATAGCAACCGCAAAGCTTTGTTTATCAATCTTGACAGAAGCATTTATGGCTCTTTTGCTGAAATTGGAGGAGGGCAGGAAGTAGCACGGTGTTTTTTTCAATCAGGGGGTGCATCCGGCACGGTGGCCCGTACTGTATCAGCCTACGACATGGCCTTCAGCGACTATCTTTATGGCAAGGGTCCGACCAGGCGTTATGTTTCAGAGCAGCGGCTGATGCAGATGCTCAATAAAGAATACGATAGTCTGGAAACTTTGTTAAAAAAAGAACGCGGTAGTGATACGCGTTTCTTTGCTTTTGCCAATACGGTGGCTACGCTCAATTACCGGAAAGACAACGAAGCACACGGGTGGATCGGTGTACGCTTTCAATTAAAACCGGGGACTAAGCCAAATGATGTAATCCTGCACGTCCGGCTGCTTGAGAATGACAGTCTGCGTCAGCAGCAAACACTAGGCACCCTTGGAGTAAACCTGATCTACGCCTGTTACTACAATTACCAATACCCAAACAGCTTTCTGAAGTCTCTTTTAGAAGATATTTCTGACGACAGGATAGAGATTGACATGATTCGCATGCATGGCCCGGAACTGGATTATGTTGACAACAGACTTTTGGCAGTTCAACTGGTAAAAAATGGCATGACCCCTGTAACCATGTTTGACCGGCACGGAGACGTAAAGCAACCTTCTGATCTTCTTTACAAAAAAAACATCATGGTGCTGCGTGGCAGTTTCCGACCCATTACCTATGTTGGTTTTGATATGCTGAAAGCCGGATTTTCACTTTTCAAACAGGAAGTCGGCTATAATAAACATGAGAGCAAAACAGAAGTGCTTTGCGAAATTACGCTCAACAACCTCATCGAAGCAGACGAGTTTGACGAAAGAGATTTTCTGGACCGGGTTGATATCCTGAGCGGAATGGGTCAAAACGTTATGGTTTCGGGGTTTCGTGAGTTTTACAAGCTCGCGGAATGGTTTCAGCGCTTCAAGATCAACAACATCAGAATGGTGATCGGTGCCCTGACCTTCCAGAACGTGATCAACAAAAAATATTACAGCCATCTGCGTGGCGGCATGATGGAAGCTTTCGGAAAGTTATTCATGAAAAACCTGAAGGTGTATGTTTACCCCGGGCAGGCTGATAAAAATGATGAGGTGATGACCATTGAGAACATGCCGGTGGCAGATGACATCAGTCATCTTTTTCAGCATCTGAGAGAAAACAAGTTCATTCTTGACATTCCCGGATGCAAAAGGGAAGTACTCCCCTACTTTTCACACCTGGTGCTGCAAAAGATCAAGGATCAGGACCCTGAATGGGAACAGATGGTGCCAAAATATGTTTCAGCATTCATTAAAACACGCAAACTCTTTGGTTACCAATCCTGAAATATCCCGCACGAGCGGTACAGGTGTGTGAATTTGTGTAAAATAAGAACCTTAAACGTTAAGCGCTTAACACAAATCATCTAATCACCTTTGGTTGTTTCGTCAACTTCCTTTTTTGGATGTACTTTTTCTTTGGCAACCAATTTAAGATTAAGATTAAGATTGAGATTAAGGATAAGCGCAAGCGAAGATTCTATTGGAAAGCTAACAGATCCTTCTCTGCACTCAGCTTCGGCAAGGATGACAGGGGTATTCCCGAATGTCTCAACCTTAATCTCAACCTCAACCTTTAGTTGCCTTGATTTTGAACGCAGCACCATCAAATGCGGAAAATTAGTGCCATACACTAAACCCTAAACTCTAAACTTCTAAACTCCTAAACTTCTAAACTCCTAAACTCCTAAACTCCTAAACTCCTAAACTTCTAAACTCCTAAACTTCCTTATAAATCAAAATCATCAAAATCCATCCCGTTGTCGTCTCCGTTTTCGCGTGAACGGCGATCCCTGCGGCGATCGTACTCATTGATACGATAGGTAAATCCAATGCTCACCTGGCGGCTGGTGCGCCACCGTTCCATGTCCATAGTAAAGTTATCGCCATAATTATGCATGCTGAATCGCATGGTGTCAAATATATCCCTGAAGTTCACAGTAATCGTGCCGTTGTTATTCAACACATTCTTGCGTACAGCTGCATTCACTGAATACATCGCATCCATTTCACCCTGCAACATTATGATGGGTGATCTGTAAAAACCATTTAACTGAACATTCCAGCCATTCCCCAGGCTCATGTTGCTCATGGCCCTGGCTGACCAGGAATAACTGTCATTCTCTTCATCCATCTGGGCACCTCTGCCTTCAATGATGTTCCGGAAGTAACTCATGGTGGCATTCACGTTCCACCAATCTGTTAATCTTTGAGATACCACCATTTCGGTGCCGTAAGACAACCCTTTGTTGAGGTTGGCAAAGTTGGTAACGGTAACATCTCTTCCCTCCATGCCAGGAATGGTATCGGTAACGTAGCGATAACGGGTGATCATACCATCCGTATGGCGATAGAAAATACTGGGATTGATGGTGGTTGTGTTCCAGAAACGGGTATAACTCAACTCGAGTGAGTTGATAAACTCGGCATCCAGTTGCGGGTTGCCCATAGAAACTTCGTATTCGCTGCTGTACCGCATAAACGGATTAATATTCCTGTTGTGCGGACGGTTTATCCTTCTGCTGTAGCTTATCTGTGCGTTTTGGTTGTTTTCAAAGCTTCTGCGGATATGGGCTGATGGAAACAGACCAAAATAATCATTATCGAACACAAAACCAGTCGTTCGCTGATCGCCATCCACAAGAGTTTGCTCGGCACGCAACCCTGCCTGTAAGCTATAGTTGCCTAGAATTGTACCATAGATTGCATAGGCAGCAAAGATCTGTTCATTGTATATAAAGTGATTGCTCCTGTCTGTATTTCTTACCCAGCTAATGTTTTCCTGATTGAAGTCTTCAAAGAGAAATTCGCTATCCATCTCCCTGATCTGGATGCGGTAACCGGTCTCAAACTTTGAGTCTTCACCCAGGGGGTGTACATAGTCCAGCTGGGTGGAAAATGACCAGTTCTGTCCATCCATATTGGACCGTTCCAAAACTGTTTCAAGATCATTATGGGGTGTTTGCCAGTCCTGATCAAAAAAATCCTGCTGAAAAAACTGGTTTCGATCCATATCGCGTGTTGAAAAAGAAACATCTGCATTCAGCTCTCTGTGTCGTTGATCAAAAGTGCGTCTTAAATACAACTGATGGGTGAAGCTATTGTGCAGCATATCCGTTTCATTATCCATCAGAAACATGTTGTTCGGGTTGGTGATGTCCTGATAGAGCATATATTCGGTCAGGTTATCCATATTTCTGTTCCAGTTGCTATAGCGGGATGAAAGGGTCAGGGTTGTTTTATTATTGATGTTAAAGTCCACCCCTGCCTGCACATTGTGCGAATTCATTCCCATGTTTCCGGCAATGTCCTGATCCATATAATTGGTTTGCCCGGGCATGATTGTAGCTCGTTGGCTGTTGCCAAAGCTTTCCATATCCGATAATCTGGCGCTGTAGTTGGTAAAGAAGTTCCATCGATTCAACTGGTAATTTAGGTTAACAGAACCGCTGTAACGCCCTGCTGATCCGGCATTCAGTGACACCATGCCGTTATATCCCGGTTTGCGTTGTTGTTTGAGTACCACATTAATAATCCCTGAGGTACCTTCGGCCTCATATCTTGCTGAAGGATTGGTCACCACTTCCACCCTTTCAATCATCTCCGCCGGAATCTGCTCAAGAGCTTCTGAAACTGTTAGTCCCGTTAGTGTTGAGGGACGGCCATCAATAAGCACGGTAACATTGGTGCTGCCACGAAGGCTCACATTGCCATCAAAATCAACGGCAATACTTGGAATATTATCCATCAGCTCAAGTGCGG
>SKSI01000129.1 GCA_007123065.1 Bacteroidales bacterium | reverse complement strand
GCAGGAGCATCATTGACGCCGTCACCTGTCATGGCACACAGGTTTCCTTCTTCCTGTAGTGCTTTGACGAGCCTGAGTTTGTGTTCCGGACTGGTACGTGCATAGACATCATAATCCGGAACGATTTCCCTGAGTTTTGCATCATCCATTTCCTCAAGTTCTCGTCCCGACATCGCCTTTTCTCCGTCGCCAATACCAATCTCCTTACCGATGGCTTTTGCGGTAATGGCATGGTCGCCCGTGATCATTTTTACTTTTACACCGGCACTTTTACATTCTTTGATGGCCTCAATCACTTCATCACGAGGCGGGTCAATGATGCCAATCACACCAAGAAAAACCTTCTCTTTTTCCAGATCATCCTTCTCAATTTCGGTTCTGCTCTTGTCTGTTATGTTGAAAGCGGCGCCCAGCATACGCTGGCCTTTGGCTGCAACCTCCTCTGTTTTTTTTTCCCAGTAGTCGTGGTCAATATCCTGCTCACCTTCCGCTGTGTACTGTTTGTTGCACATCTCCAAGACCCTTTCAGGTGCACCGGTCATAAAAACAATATGTTCATCATCCACTTTGTTCAGGGTGGCCATGTATTTGTGATCCGATTCAAAAGGGATTTGATCAATCCGTTCCGGTTTAAAGTCTTTGTAACCTCCCTTGTAACTTAAGGTAAGCAAGGCTCCTTCAGTAGGTGTTCCGGTGAGTTTCCAGTTGCCGTTATCATCTTTGGATATCTCTGAATTATTGCTGGTACGCAGAGTTTGCAGAAGTTGATTCAGGACTTTATCCTTTTCCGGGTCAACCTTTTCATCATCAAGAAGAATATTTCCCTCCGGATTATAACCGGTTCCTTCCACAGTGTATTCTTTTTCCGCCGTAATAATTGTTTTTGCGGTCATCTCATTGCGGGTCAGTGTGCCGGTTTTGTCTGAACAGATCACGTTGACAGAGCCAAGGGTTTCTACCGAGGGCAAACGCCTGATGATGGCGTTGCGTGCTGCCATCCTTTGGACACCAATCGCCAGAGTGATTGTCATGATGGCAGGAAGTCCCTCGGGAATGGATGCTACAATAAGGCTGATGGAAGCCAGAAACAATTCGGCAATGGTATAATCTCTGAAAAAGTATCCAAAAGCAAAAAACAGCGCGGTGATGCCAAGTATGGCAACAGACAGCCATTTTCCGAATGTGTCGATTTTTTGGAGCAGTGGAGTGGTGATCTCCTCTACTTCCGACATCATTTTGTTAATCTTTCCGAGTTCTGTGTCTTCACCGGTAGCAACCACCACACCGGTCGCTTTGCCGTATACAACAACAGTGCCCGAAAACACCATTGACCTGCGGTCGCCGATCACGGCATCATCGTCAACTGCATCTGTGTTTTTTTCAACAGCGGTTGATTCACCTGTGAGCGGAGATTCTTCGACACGCAAGTCTTTTGATTTGAGCAACCTGATGTCGGCAGGGATTTTGTCACCCGATTTAATCAAAACGATATCCCCGGGCACCAGTTTTTCGGCTTCCAGTTTTTTCTTTTCGCCACCTCTCAGGCAAACAGCCTCCAGTGACAGCATTTCACGAATGCTTTCAAGAGCTCTTTCTGCTTTTCCTTCCTGGATGAAACCGATCAGTGCATTCACGACTACCACGGCAAGGATGACCCAGGTATCGATCCAGTGGTCCATCAGCGCCGTGATGATCGCTGCTGCAATCAGTACGTAGATCAGCACGTTGTGAAACTGCATCAGCAGGCGCATCCAGGCGCTGCGCTTCTTGCCTTTCGGTAATTCATTTGGGCCGTGCTCTTCCAGCCGCTTTTCTGCCTCCCCTGTGTCAAGACCATTATCCATGTCGGTCTTGAAATGCTCAACGACATCTTCTTTATCCTTCGCGAACCATTTGCTTTTTGTCTGATTACCGGTCTGCTGATTTTCTTTATTTTTCATATTTAAATGAATTTTTTAATTCTTGCTTGTCTGCACGGGCAATGATGAAGGCCCAAATGACAGATTGCAAAGATAATATGCTTTTTGTCAACAAAGAAGGCCACATTGGGTAAAGTCCAAAGGCACGCTTTTTCTTTTACAGTTGTATTTTTTGTCAACATTAATATATATTTGTCATAAAAAGAAAATGAGTATGACCATAAACATCCGTTCCTTCGCTTTTCGTGATGCGGAACAAGCAACATACCAGGCAGCCAGAAGCGTGTTGGAGCAGCTGTTCCCTGATTTGTTTTTTTGTTATGATGATAAAGGTTCTGACATCCTCTATTTTGTAAGTGGAGGCTCTGAACGGGAGGCAATAGGTGCATTGAAACCCGGCAGGATGTATTTGTTGCTGGCCGGAAAGGAAGGAAACTCCTGGGCGGCTGCTACGGAAGTAAAAGCCTGGGCCGATCATCAGGGAATAAGCACCATCTTATTATCAGTTGAAGCACCCGTGGCAAAGCAGGTAATTCAGATGTTTACAAGTGTTTCCAAGGCATTCAGGTCATTGAACGGAAAACGAGCCGGACTGATCGGCGGTGTGTCGCACTGGCTGGTGGCATCGTCATTTCCCCCTGAACTGGCAAAAGAGCGTTTTGGAATCATCATTGAATCATTTCCCTGGGAATTACTTCCCGATTATTTATCTTATGCACCGGATCCTGCTTTTCTGAATGCTTTTAAGAACCATCAACCGGAGAAGCTTGTAAATGAAGCCCGCGTCCATCATTTCCTTAAAGGTGTTATAGAAAAACAACAGCTGGATGCATTAACACTCGAGTGCTTTACAATGGTGAAAAAGGATGATGTAACAGCCTGTTTGTCACTGGCGCTGTTGAATAGCGAGGGTATGGCAGCCGCCTGTGAGGGGGATCTTGTCAGTTTGGTCGGAATGATGCTGGTTCAGTCGCTGACCGGTCGCGTCCCCTGGATGGCGAATATTGCTTCGATCAGCGATGATCAAGTGCTTTTAGCCCATTGTACAGCTCCACTTGATAGCATGTCAGGATTCAGGGTAAACACGCACTTTGAAACGGATCGATCCGCAGCAGTACAAGGAAAGGTGTTTGGTAACGAGGTTACTGTTTTTCGTTTGGGGATGGGGCTTGACAAGGCTTTCATTGCTGCGGGAAACATTATGTCACGACCGCAGCACGCTTTTGCCTGCAGGACACAGGTTGAGGTTTCTCTGTCAGCCGGGGAAGTTGAGAAACTACGTCATACTCCCCTGGGCAATCATCATCTGATCATACCAGGCAATGTTACTGCTTTATTGCAGCTGGCCTGTCAGTATAAAAACATTCGGGTGGTTTGAAGATTGTTTTATTTCTAAAACAGCCTTAATAAAAATGTTCCGGTCGATCGTTTTTATGCACCCAGGACTTTCAGTGCCTCGTAAACCAGCAAGGCAGGCCAAACCAGGGCTTTGAGTATTCCCAGTACTCCTGACCAGAATCCAGTAGCCACAGAGATGTAATATACAATTGCACCAATGAAACCCAGACCATAAATTGCACTTGCTGAACCGCTTCCATGTGTTTCTTGTTTCATAGCTTGATATTTTGACTTGTGATAAATAATAATTTAGGGTATCAGGAGATGTTGCCGCTGGTAAAATGCCC
Organism: Bacteroidales bacterium; assembly: GCA_007123065.1. Taxonomy (GTDB): domain Bacteria; phylum Bacteroidota; class Bacteroidia; order Bacteroidales; family UBA7960; genus PUPG01. The sequence goes on along the minus strand of SKSI01000129.1, from coordinate 359 downwards.
CACTTATTTGGAGTCATCATCGGAAACCACATCCGGAAAATACTTTTTCAATATTTTTGCCAGTTCATCCCTGTCAATCGGTTTAGCCAGAAAGTCATTCATGCCTGCCTTTAGAAAATGTTCGCTTTCTCCTTTCAGTGTTCGTGCGGTAAGAGCGACAATGGGAGTTTGATGTCCCTGTTCCTTTTCCTGTTCCTGTTTGCGGATTGCTATGGTGGCATCACGGCCATCCATTACAGGCATCTGAATATCCATAAAGATCAGATCGGGATTGCCTGATTTCCATAACTCTATGGCTTCTTTGCCGTCAGTAGCTTCCAGAAACCTGCTGCCCGGTATTGTTTTTTTAATGAGTGTTT
>SKSI01000131.1 GCA_007123065.1 Bacteroidales bacterium | reverse complement strand
CTTCCTTCATCTGTTCATCAGACAAAACGGGAGTCATAATGAAAACGGTTTCATACTGTTTGAGCATTTTTTCGAGTTTAATGTGTTTATAATGATTTAATTAATGAGGCGCAAAGGTAATACTTTTTTTAATAAGTTTAGATGTTTGGTTGTTGAGATGTTTAGATGACTCTCTTCGTTAATATTTTTTAGTTTAAAACCCCTTGCTTTATTGATAAAACCAAAATTTATAATCAATAATTAACAATTAATGGTTTTTTTTATATTCCACAATCCTGTAATAATCGGCAGGATAGATGCCTGCAGAGATAAGGATTTGCCGCAGGGTGAATTTTACGTTTAGTTGTTTTACCTCCCCAAATTGATCCAGGTCAAAGGTGATGAACTTTTCGCGCATGGCGGGATTGCGCCAATGTGCCCTGAAGGTATCATGGTGCCAGTGTTCCAGATCGGCGATCATTTCATCATCATCCCAAAGTTGCATAACCAGTTGGCCTTTGTCATCCAGGCTGACTTCTGCATTGTCATACACAGGGTGGTGAAATTTACCGACATAGGCTTTTAACGGCAGGGTAGGGGTGGTACCGTGAACGCGTTTCGATTCTATTTCGGCTCTTCTCTCCAGCGCTTCTTTTTTGTCTTTTTCAAATTGATTGAAGTAATGATCGTGCCAATCCTTATCACGGTCTATTTCCAGAAATGCATCCAGGATGTAATTTCTGACGGCGGGCCGGAAGTTGCAAAACAGGTTGCTTGCAATGATGATCCCCAATTCTTCTTCCGGAACAAGCACAAGCAGCGACGTCATGCCATCGGTGGCACCGCTGTGCTGTGCAATCCGGTATCCTTCATAATGGCGTAACCCCCATCCATAACCGTAACTGGTGATCTTTTCCGTGAAAGGATCTTCAAGAGGGATGCGCTGACGGGGCTGAAAAATGGCTTTCATTTGTTCCAGACTCACAATTTCTTGCCCCTTATACACTCCTGGCGTGTCAAGGTTCAGCATCATCCATTTGGCCATGTCTGATACAGATGCCATTACAGAGGCTGCCGGCCCAACGTTGTCGAAGTTCCGTTTGGGGATCACGATAACTTCATCGTTTATTTCCTGATGTGGGAAGGCGATATTGTCTTGTTCTGCTATTTGCGTGATGGAGGTTCGGGCACTGTTCATTCCCAGCGGCTGGAAGAGATGTTCTGTCATATAGTCATTCCACGACATACCGGAGACTGCTTCGATCACCAGTCCGGCAACCATATACATCATATTGCTGTAAACGTATCCTGAACGGAAGTCCGCTTCAAAAGGCTGTTGTTTGAGAAATCCCATAATTGTTTGCGGATCACGCCCTGGCATAAAACGCAGTCTGTTGCCTGTCATCCGTCCGATACCAACCTGATGGGAGAGCAAATCGCTTATGGTAACCCTGTCGCTGATCCATGGATCACTAAGTTCAAACCAGGGCAAGTGGTCGCGTACACGATCATTCCAGTGCAGCTTGCCATCATCAACAAGAATTGCGAGTGCAGTAGCGGTCATGGCTTTGGTTAGCGAAGCCATGCCAAAGATGGTATTTTCATCTACAGGATCATTGCTGTCTGATTTTCGCATGCCAAACCCCCGGGCATAAACCATTTCTCCCTGATGAACCACGGCCACCGCCATCCCGGGAATTCCCCAGCTCTCCATCCCGCGCTCCATGAAGGCCGGCAATTCTGCAAGCTGCTGTTTCACACGCTCCTGTGCCGCCTGCTGTGAAAATGCCGTGACAGACAGCCATGCAACCAGGGTTATAAAAACTGTGATGTGTTTCATGAGTTGATGATTGGTTGCTGCAAAGATACGAACCATATGGAAACGAATCATATCAGGAGATGTTTTAGAACCTGTGCTGATACCTGAGTACGGCGTGGAATTCGTTGTATCTTCTGCCTCCGTCATGATCAGGTCTGCTGAATAAGCCCCTGATGCTCAGGCGAAGTGGGTTTCCATTTTCAAAACGGTAGGATGTCGACAAGTTGATGGAATATTGGTTGGACCATTGTTCAACAACATATTCGCCACCCAGAAAGTCATTGTTATTTTTTGAAGTATTGTGGACAGAGTGACGGATGACGGTATCCGACATCATATCTTCGTGATCCGGGTCGTCAATAATCCTGACAAACTCAATACCATTTCGTGACCATCCCAGGCTGATGCTGGTTGTCAGCTTCCGCTCAAAAAAGGAATAGCCTGTGGATGCGTTAAATGCATTTCCTATTGCGCTCCCGGTTTCCGTGTTGTTTTTCATCAAATTTCCGGAAAAACTTAAGGATAAGCTGCCGGGCAGGGTGATATTATAGTTTGCTCCCACAGTTGTGTTGTCAAACTCACTTGATGGGCGTTCTCCCACCAGCACCATAATGCTGTTGTCTTCCAGAATCTGGTAGGCTCCATTTAATGAAATGGAATGCGATATCATATTTCTTTGAATTATCATGGTAGGTGTGATCATGATATTTCGTGAAATGATATCCGTATGCAGCTGATTGGCAATCGGGTTGTTCGGGTTTACCGGTTCGTTCACGTTAGACATCTGCATGTAGGAAAGGCTCAGGTTCACTTTTTGTGAGATGCGCAGTGCCAATGTTGTTGCAACCTGATTCCGTTGCAATGTGGATATCTTGTCATCCATCAGGTTGTTGCGTCCGGAAGTGTACATTCCTGAGACATTGGCCCGGCCTTCAAACAGGCGAAACTGGCCTCTGATACGGTAGGACTCGTGATCACTGCGTATTCTTCCCAGTCCGAGCGATCTGAACCCCGGTTGCACACGCTCGTAACTACCATTCAGTCTCACAGGCCCGAGCCTCAGCTGGCTGGATATTTCACCGGCATAATCGAGTCGCGTGCTGCTATTGATTGTGATCAGATCGGTTAACCATTCAAATTCATCCAGTTCACTTATCTCCAGCGCAGATCCCCTTCTGTCGCGGGTAAAGGCGGAAATGGTAGCATTTCCATCCAATCTGAACCTGCCCTGAAATAATGAGAGCTTTAATTCAGGGGTAACGTTTATGTTTTGTGCGGGCAATATCTCTCCCGGGTTATCAATTGATCCGGTCACGTCGTAGGCATATACTCCGGAAAGGGCAAGTTCGGTACCATCTCTGTTTCCAAAACCCATCCGTGCAGCGTACAGCCATCTTTCGTAGGATGGCTCTCTGAAACCGATTTCATCAGTGAAATCCACAGCTCTTTTTGTCCTCCCGCCGGTCATGGTTAGTGAAAACCAGGCTGGATTGATATCTATCATTCCGCCAGTGATGCTTACACCACCAAGGCTGTATTTTGTAAAGCCTGGCGCTACAGTTCCCGCGGCTACAGTGAGCCATCGCCAACTTCCCTGAAAGTTAAACTGGTTCATGGATTGTCTGAACCTGTTGTCGTCGGTGGAGTATAAAATGTTGATCCCGGACTGGAGGCCTAAAATGCTGAAGTTTGAATTGAACTGAACCTGTCCCAGTCCGGGTGGCCTGCGTGGGTCTATGCCGTTTACCAGGTAACCCTCGCTGATGATTGACAGGCTGCCGCCAAACTCATAGGGGCGTATGTCGGTCTCACCTATTGTTGAGGGTTCATCTGCTTTAGCGTGAAAGCCGTATCCTGTCATCAAAAAGAACAGAACTACAGACAAAACACCAATTATCCGGGATTTTTTCGGGGGATTAATCTGATTTATTGTCATAGGTATCTTTCTGGGTCAAATTGTTGATAACTCGTTTCTGATAACAAACTAATTGTTTTGATTCACTGGTCTTACGGGTGACCCCGGGCTGCTTTCATTTCCGGATGTATCAACAGCCCGCACCCGGTACCACATATCTGCGCTACCGGAAACATCCGTAAAACTTGTTTCTGACAGCAATTCTTCATGTACTGGCTGAAACCTGCCTGTGGGTGCATTTGCCCTGTATACTTTAT
>SKSI01000177.1 GCA_007123065.1 Bacteroidales bacterium | reverse complement strand
GCACCGAGAAGGAGATGCCGGCCAACCCGATAGAGATCCATGAATCGAAGCTGGAAGGGATCAACTATATGTTTCTGACCGCCCCGGCGCTTGTCAATAAAGACGAAGACGGCAAATTGAAGTCCCTGACCTGCATCCGGATGGAACTGGGTGAACCTGATGCCTCCGGAAGGCGTCGCCCGGTAAAAGTTGAAGGGTCAGAGTTTGATGTCAACCTGGATTACATCCTGGCGGCTATCGGACAAAAAACCGTGGTCAACTTTATGGATGACATCAGCGAGCACGCCGGTGAGCCACTCAAGCTCAACAGATGGGGAGATATTGATGCGACAACAGGAACACTGCAAACCTCCATAAAAAACGTATTTGCTTGCGGTGACGGTGTTACCGGACCGGCAACCCTGATTGAGGCCATTGCGCAGGGCAAGATTGCAGCCGAAAGCTGTGGCCAGTTCCTTAAGGGTGAAGAGATAAAACCTGAGCCAGTCGAGTTTCTCAGCAAAAAGGAAAACTTTGAAAAGCAGCAACAAACAGACTATGAAGGGTTCTTCGTGAATCAAAAGCGTGAAGAGATGCCCACGCTCGACCCGGCAGGACGCAGCAACTTTGATGAAGTGGAACTGGGATATGCCGATGAATCCGCTTTACAGGAAACAGCGAGATGTTTGGAGTGTGGATGCTCCGAGCTACACACCTGCGATCTGAAAAAATTTGCCCAGGATTACCAGGCAGAACAGAAAAGATTTGGCGGAGACTATAAAAAGCACGTTATAGACTTCCAGCACCCATTTGTTGAGATCGACAACAACAAATGCATCCTCTGTGGGCGCTGTATCAGGATATGCAATGAGCTTAACGGTGCCAATGCCCTTGGACTGGTGAACCGTGGATTTGAAACTTATGTGGCACCCAGTATGGACGGACCGCTGCAGGAGACTTACTGCGACTCCTGCGGCCTGTGTATCGACACCTGTCCTACCGGAGCCATTACCGAAAATGTGCCGTTTAAGACAATGCCCGTTCAGATGGAGGAGATTGAAACCATTTGTAACTACTGTTCCATTGGATGTAAGGTCAATTTGCATCATAAAAACGGGTTCTTTGGCCGCGCAACGGGTGCCAAGGGACTGATCAACAAAGACGGAAGCATTTGCCGACTTGCCAAATTTGGCTATCACTACCTGAACGACAAAAACAGGATTACCTCACCCCTGCTTAAAGAAAACGGAACCTTCAAAGAGATCAGCTTTAAGAAAGCCGTACAGATCATCCGGAATAAGATCAATGAGGTTGAATCGGACCAGAATGCTTTCTTTGCCGGGGCGCGCCTTTCCAATGAGGAGATCTACCTCATTCAGAAACTTGCCCGGGCAGGTGTGCAAACCAATAATGTGAGCAGCTTCCATTATCTTGGACGTCAAAACAGCCATTTGGGTCATATTGACAGCAGGATATCTCTGAATCAGCTGAATCAGGCAAAGCGGATTTATGTGCTCGACAGCGAGCTGAACAGCCAAAATGGTGTAGCCGGTTTCTATGCTTTCAACGCACATTTCCGAAATCATATTCCAATTGAGTTGATCACAACAAATAACGACAGCGAAATGGCACACCGGGCTACGGATGTGACAACGATCACATCTGCCTATCATTACATCAAGGCGGCCATTCATTATATCCTATCAAACAAAATGGAGAACAGGGTCTTTATTGATGACCACTGCGCTGATTTTGAAAAGTATCGCAACGAGGTGCTTCAGGAAAACTTTGACCATCTGACGAAAAAAGCCGGCGTAACACCCGGGCAGATTGCACGTTTTGCGGATGAATTTAACCAGGAGGCACACGCTGTCATGATTTACGGCGAACAAAACCTTTCGGATACCACGATTATAGAGTTGCACAATCTATGTTACATAACTGGCAAAGCTGGTAAGTCTGCCTCAGGCCTGATCGGTCTCAAAGAAAAAAACAATGCCCAGGGGTTATCGGATATGGGAGCATTTCCTGAAAAAACAACGGGTGGAGTAAGCCTGACTGCAGAAAACAGCGGCAAGATGCTGAAAGAAGCGTGGGCAATTGACCGGTTGAACGATAAGGTTCCGGAAGATATGGAAAAGGATCTGGAATCGGGACAGATCAAAAACCTTTTTATCTTTGGGGAAGACCCTGTAGGGTGTGCCATAGACAAGGAAAAGACCAGCAAGGGATTTGCAAATGCCGGTTTCGTTATGGTTCAGGATTTATTCATGAGTGAGACCGCTCAGGAGGCCGACCTGATTCTTCCGGCATCTATCCACTTCGAAACAGGAGGCAGCTTCACCAATACGCAACGGTTCATTCAGCAATTTGATGTGGAAACAGACAATCCGCTCGAAAAAAGTGCTTTCGAACAATTAAAAATGCTTCTGGAAGCTTTCGGACTAAAGGCAGATTACACCCACCCTGCTGACGTAATGCTGGAAGCAGCATCCATTATTCAGAAAATCAATGGCAGTAACAGGCCGTTTGTCCTTGAGAATACTACTGAAAAAGGTAATAATCCACGTTTCCAATACGGGTGTGATTATCTTGTAAAAAAATTCGAAACCCAGTGGAATGAAGCATTTAAGAAATAACTGAAAACAATCCAATTATGAAAACATTCAGCTCTATAGATGAAGTTCTTGATTTTGCTATGAAATCTGAACAGGAGGCCGTTGACTTTTATACTGCCCTTGCAGACAGGATGCAAAATGATGAGATGAAGACCGTATTTCTCCAGTTTGCGCAAGAAGAAGTAGGTCACAAGGCCCGACTTCAGAAAATCAAGGATGAACAACTTTTTGACATGGAGGTTGAAAAGGTCAACGACCTGAAGATCTCTGACTACATCGTAAGCTCAACGGCAACTGCCGATATGGAATATGCGGACGCCCTGGTGCTCGCGATGAAGCGCGAAAAAGCTGCTTTCAAGCTCTATACAAAGCTTTCAGAACGTACAGAACAGCCGGAGCTGAAAAAGGTTTTCCAGGCCCTGGCTGTTGAGGAATCAAAACACAAGTTGCGTTTTGAATTGGAGTATGATGATTATGTGATGCGCGAAAACTAGAACTCCAAACGCTAAACGCTTAACGCTTAACACGAATCAACGGAACAGAATACCACTTTCCTTCCGCATAAATCCGGAGGATGTAGTTTCCGGGTTTTAGGTCTGCGGTATTTATGCTGACTTCACGCTGATCGGTTTCAAGGCTCTTTTGGCGAACCAGTTGACCGGAAAGATCCATCAATCGGTATTGATCAATAACAAGATCTCCCTTTACATAAAGGTTGTCAGAAAACGGATTGGGAAATGCCTGGAACAGTTGTTCTGATAATTCATTGATTCCCATACCCAAATCAATGAATACTTCAACGGTTACATCTTCATCCACAATTTCCACGGTGCCCTCAGCAGGTTCAAAATGAAGCCAAGTTACTATATAATCATAACTGCCGGGAATTAAATTTTCAAAAACATAATGTCCGGGATCATATTCCTGTTCATTGAGTGTCACGGTTGCATCTGGAATTTCAAATCCATAATGGTCAAACACCATGAAGGTCAGTGTAAACAGGTCACCTTCATATGGTAGTATGACGGATACGACCATATCATCATCAATGACAGCAATATTGCCTGATACGGAAGTGTGATTCTCCCGCTCCACGCTGAACAGATATCCTCCCTGGTAAAGCTCAAAATGGTAATCTCCGGGTTCATTTTGAGTCCCATCAACAGTAATTTGCGCATCATGAACCGGACTTCCTGCCTCATCAACAACATCAAAGGTCACCTGGTAAACCGGCCATTCCAGATCAAGTTGCATGTCATAAACCACATCAACGCATCCACTGCCCAGGGTGAGGGAGATATCGTAACTTCCGGGTGTATCATAGGTGTGGAAAGCAACCTCCTGATCGGAAGCATTTCCATCACCGAAGTTCCAAAGGTATGATGCGGCAT
>SKSI01000151.1 GCA_007123065.1 Bacteroidales bacterium | reverse complement strand
TTAAAAATTTGATCGGGTGTTTCTTCGGCTACCTCCTCAATGTTCATACCCCCCCTGGGTGAATAAATGATTGTATTGCGTGAGGTCGCCCTGTTTAGCATAATGCTGAGATAAAACTCGGCAGGCTCACTCTCACCCGGATAATAGATTCCTTGTTCAATCAATACTTTACGCACCAGCTTGCCTTCTGCTGAAGTCTGAGGGGTTACAAGACGCATGCCAATAATGGCTTCTGTATACTTTTGAACATCCTCAAGTGTTTTTGCGATCTTAACGCCACCACCTTTCCCACGGCCACCTGCGTGTACCTGAGCCTTAACAGCCCATAAACTGATCCCGGTTGCTTCAGTGATCTTTTTGGCAGCAGCAATCGCATCATCCGGACTTTCTACCAAAACTCCCATCGCCACCGGTACGTCAAACCGTTTTAAAAGTTCTTTTCCCTGGTATTCATGTAGATTCATAGCTTAATGATTTAGAAAAAACAAATTTAGCAATTATTGTCAACTCCCGTTTAAACGCTTTTGATGTTTTTTTTGAATATAATAAAATATTAAAGTAAGGGTTGTCGTTTTACAGTTAAAATCCACAAAATAAATTGATTGCCTATGAAACATATTCCTACAATTAACAATGAGATCATCAGCTATTTATGCAATATTCAGGATCGGACTTTATCGGAAGAAAACAGCTTTGTCAGCAACCTGATGGACGGACAACAGCTTGATAAACAATCATTACCCGGGAAGCACGTGATCCAAAACATTTTGAATTACGCAAAAGCAATGGACGTGGTACATATTACCAATGGAGAAAAAATGATCTTGCTTAACAATTAAGCTGATGTATTTCTAATTTGAAAGGCCATTTCGGGTTGATAAACCGGAATGGCTTTTTTCTTTTCTGAAAAGCGTATTTTTGCATCTGAGATCATCACAAAAAATCAAACAATTGAAAGATCAATATTTAAAAAAACCGGAATGGTTGCGCCGTCATCTTACGAAAGCGACCGACTACAAAAAAGTAAAAAACACCCTGAATGAAGGCAAGCTGCACACCATTTGCGAAAGCGGCCTGTGTCCGAACAAGGGAGAATGCTGGAATGCCGGCACAGCTACCTTTATGATTCTTGGAGACATTTGTACACGCAGCTGCCGGTTTTGCAATGTAAAAACGGGCAAACCATTTCCCCCGGATCCCTTGGAGATGGATCGGGTTGCTGAAGCAGTGAAGAAGATGGGAGTGAAGCATTGCGTTATCACCAGCGTTGACCGTGACGACCTCCCGGACGGAGGCGCTTCATATTGGGCCGGTACCATAAAAGCCATAAAGCGGATTGCTCCGGGAACTACCGTTGAAGCATTGATTCCCGACTTTAAAGGGCGTGAAAAAGATATTCAAACGGTCATCAATTCCGCACCTGAAGTGATCAGCCACAATCTGGAAACGGTAAGATCTTTAACCAAAGAGGTAAGGGTGTATGCCGATTACGACACCAGCCTGGATGTAATCCGCTACATTGCACGAAATAGCAACATCAGAACAAAATCGGGTATTATGCTGGGCCTGGGAGAGACAGAGGAAGACATCCTGCAAACCATGGACGATCTGCTTGATGCGGGCTGCGAGGTGATCACCATCGGACAGTATCTGCAGCCCAGCAGCAAACACCTGCCGGTAAAAAAATACATTCACCCCGATGATTTTTCCCGCTATGGCGGGATCGCCCGTTCAAAAGGTTTTGCTTTTGTTGAAAGTGCACCCCTTGTACGTTCTTCCTACCATGCTGAAAAACACGTTTAAAACCTGAACCGATGTACCCTTTTATCCTGTTTTTACTTTTCCTGACGATTCATTCCTGTGAAATACAAGCAAGCGACAATAGGCCCGTTCCGGGAGCCTTGCAAACAGAACGCTACTTTCCGATGCTTGAGAACAAACGGGTTGCCGTTGCAGGCAACCACACCTCCGGAATTAACGACACACATCTTGTGGACAGTTTGCTCGCAACCGGCATAAACGTCGTAAAGGTATTCAGTCCGGAACACGGCTTCAGGGGAGAAGCCGCTGCCGGAGAACTGGTTGACAACAGTATCGATGACCGGACAGGACTGCCGATTGTAAGCCTCTACGGCACCAACCGCAGACCATCAGCACATCAGCTTGCAGATGTGGATGTCATCCTTTTTGACATTCAGGATGTGGGAACGCGTTTTTATACATACATCTCCACAATGACATACATCATGGAGGAAGCTGCCAGGCAAGACATCCCAATGATCATCCTCGACAGGCCTAACCCAAACGGACACTACGTTGACGGACCGCTGCTCGAACCCGAATACAGCTCATTTGTAGGACTGCACCCCATTCCAATCGTTCACGGTATGACAATCGGTGAGTATGCCCTGATGGTAAACGGAGAGAGATGGCTGCCTGATAATCTGGAATGCCAACTTCAAATCATCACAATAAAAAATTACTCACACAATACCAGGTATGAGATCCCGCTGCCCCCATCACCCAATCTTCCCAATATGCACGCCATATACCTGTATCCTTCGCTTTGCCTTTTTGAAGGTACAGTGATAAGCCTGGGACGCGGGACAAACAAACCCTTTCAGGTCTACGGACACCCGGATCTGCCAAAAAACCAGTTTCCCTACCAATTTACTCCTGAAAGTGTGACAGCAGCACCCAATCCGCCACAACTGGATAAGAAGTGTCAAGGTATCAACTTAAGCACTCTGCCCATAGAGAAACTGCAATTAAAACAAGAAATCAACCTCGAATACATCCTGCAGGCTTACCATCATTTTCCGGGAAAAGACAAATTCTTTAACACCTTTTTTGAACGACTGGCCGGCACCGGCGAACTCAGGCGTCAAATAAAAGCAGGATATACTGAAGAAGAGATTCGTGCAAGCTGGCAAGAGGATCTTCGTGCTTTCAAAACAACCAGATCAGAATATTTACTGTATCCTGATTTTGAATAATATTTTAAATGCAAGGATTAAAGTCAAATAAAGCAGGTGATCTTTATCATTGGTTTAAATCAATGATGACGACTGTTGAAGATACGAAAGAGCAAAAAGCCATTGCGGATGAAGTGTTTTTCAGGTTCTTTAATTTAAGGCCTGATGAGCGGGTACTAAAACGGGATGATCGCTTTTCCGAATCCGACATTGTGCGATTAAAAAAAGCGGTTCAACGCCTTAACAGGGGTGAACCGGTACAACACATCACGGGTGTTACCGAATTTTTCGGTCTTGACATCCATGTGAATGGATCTGTATTAATTCCCAGACCCGAAACGGAAGAAATGGTATTATCTGTTTGTAAGGAGATAGAAAAGGTTTATGATACAGTAACACCTTTGCATGTTCTGGATATTGGAACAGGAAGCGGGTGCATTGCCATTGCTTTGGCGTCCCGTTTCAGAAAGAGCCATATATCTGCCATTGAAATCAGTGAAGATGCAATCAGCATAGCAAAGAGAAATGCAGACCTGCATGGTGCTATGATCCGGTTCATTCATCACGACATACTATCCTCTGACCACTCAATTTTCTCTCCGGAGTCTTTGAATTGCATCGTCAGCAATCCTCCATACGTAAGAGATTCGGAAAAGAGAAACATGGCTCTGAAAGTTGTAGATTATGAACCGGCTAAAGCCCTTTTTGTACCAGATGATGACCCCATGCTGTTTTACCGCATCATTGCCCAAAAAGCCTCTATATGGTTGAGGAAAGATGGTTTGCTGTTTGCAGAGATCAATGAAGCGCTTTCATCAGATTGCCGTGATGTGATTTTATCAGCCGGTTTTTCCGAAGCAATCATTAATAAAGACATCCACGGCAAGGATCGCTTCATCAGAGCCCGGATGTAGAAGCTGGAAGATCGGTGGGATCTGAGAACTGGGAACTAAACAACTCAACAACTCAACAACTCAACAACTCAACAACTCAACAACTAAACAACTAAACAACTCAACAACTCAACAACTA
>SKSI01000013.1 GCA_007123065.1 Bacteroidales bacterium | reverse complement strand
GGATGGAATATTCAGCGAGAGAAATTGCCGATTTCCTGCAAGGAAAAATTGAAGGGGATCAGGATGTAAAGGTGACGCAAATTTCGAAGATCGAAGAGGCATCTGCCGGCACAATGACTTTCCTGGCCAACCCGGCCTACACACCTTTCGTATACAAGACCGGTGCCTCAATCGTACTTGTGCGGGAAGACTTTGTGCCGGAACAGGAAATCAAGGCAACCCTGATACGTGTAAAGGACCCTTATGGTGCTTTGGCCAAACTGTTGGAACTGTATCAGAAAAGCTTGCAAAAAAAAGAAGGAGTCTCGAATCTGGCTTTCATTTCAGGAAATGCAGAGGTGCACAAAAGTGCGTATATTGGCGCTTTCGCTTATATTGGCAACAACGTAAAGCTGGGGAAAAACGTAAAAATTTATCCCCATTGTTTTATAGATGACTTTGTAACAATTGCTGACAATACCATAATATACAGTGGTGTTAAGGTTTATAACAGTTGCCGCATTGGAGCTGATTGCACCATACATGCAAATGCCGTTATTGGTGCTGACGGTTTTGGATTTGCCCCGCAGATCGACAACAACTACAAGAAGGTTGCCCAGATCGGCAACGTAGTGATAGAGGACTCCGTTGAGATTGGAGCCGGCACGACCATCGACCGCGCAACAATGGGATCAACAATTATCCGCAAAGGTGTTAAGCTTGATAACCTGATACAGATCGGCCACAATGTCGTGATAGACGTAAACACGGTAATGGCCGCACAGGTTGGTGTGGCAGGCTCAACCAAAATAGGAAAAAACTGTATGATTGGCGGACAGGCAGGCATCAGTGGGCACCTGAATATTGGTGATGATGTAAAAATGGCCGCACAGGCGGGTGTTCCCTCAAACATTAAGGATGGCCAGATCATCATGGGCTCACCCGCGATGGAAGCATCCCAATACAGGAAAGCCTTTATTTATTTCAAAAATTTTGAAAAACTGGTGAAGCGAATCGACCAGCTTGAAAAGGAATTAAAAAAAATGAATAAGCCGACAGAATAAAATGAATGAAAAACAAAAGACCATAAAAAGTCCGGTTTCGATTTCCGGTGTCGGACTGCATACCGGAGAGCAAGTAAACCTAACCATAAAACCCGCTCCTGTTGACAGCGGGATCCGTTTCTTACGAACAGATATTGGTGATGACGCCTTTCTTGAAGCAGATGCCGGTTTTGTGGTTGATACGTCAAGAGGCACAACCCTGGAAAATAATGGGATCCGCATAGCCACAGTTGAGCACGTTCTGGCAGCCATAACCGGTATGGGAATCGACAATGCAGTGATTGAAGTGGATTGTGCGGAAACACCGATACTGGATGGAAGCAGCAGGCTTTACACTGAAGCTATCCACGAGGCCGGCACGCATGACCAGGAAGCCTTTAAGGACTATTTTGAAATCAGAAGTCCCATTCGGTTATACCACGAAGAGAAAGATTGTGAAATCATTGCCCTGCCAAGTGACCACTACAGGGTAACCTGTCTGATCGACTACAAATCCAAGGTTCTCGGCCATCAGCACGCCAGCATAAACCATATCAGTGAGTTTAAGGATGAGATCAGCAGCTGCCGCACATTTGTATTTTTGCACGAACTGGAATTTTTGCTTGCCCAAAACCTGATTAAAGGAGGAGATTTAAGCAATGCCATTGTTTTTGTCGACCGGCCAGTTACCCAAAAAGAGCTGGACCAGCTGGCGGGAGTACTGAATAAACCAAGCGTTGAAGTACGCAACGAAGGCATATTAAATAACCTGGAGCTTAGTTTCCCGAATGAACCTGCACGACACAAGCTGCTGGATATTGTCGGCGACCTGAGTCTTGCAGGCAAGCCAATTAAAGGACATATTGTTGCAAGCAAACCCGGCCACGCATCCAATGTGCTTTTCGCGAAATTGCTTAAGAAGCATATCAAAGCACGCACCGAAGAGGAGCAAATCCCGGTTTATCACGCCGATACACCCCCGGTTTTTGACATCAACGACATCAAAAGAATGCTGCCCCACCGGTTTCCATTTCTGCTGGTCGACAAGATCATCGAAATAACCGATTCATCGGTAACAGCCATGAAGAACGTGACTATGAATGAGCCTTTCTTTGTAGGCCATTTCCCAAAAGAGCCCATCATGCCCGGAGTGTTGCAGATAGAAGCCATGGCACAGGCCGGAGGGATTCTTGTCCTTTCTACCGTGGAAGATCCGGAGAACTACAACACCTATTTCCTGAAAATTGATAACGTTCGTTTCAAACAAAAAGTGGTTCCCGGCGACACACTGGTATTCAGAATGAATCTGATGGCCCCGGTCAGACGAGGGATCTGCCACATGCGAGGCGTCGCATACGTTGGAAGAAAAGTAGTTATGGAAGCCGAAATGATGGCACAAATAGGAAAAAAAACAATAAGTAACCAGAAACAATGAATCAACCATTAGCATACGTACATCCGCAAGCAAAAATCGCTGCAAACGTAGTCATAGAACCGTTTGCCACCATTCATAAAAATGTAGAAATTGGTGAAGGGAGCTGGATTGGCTCAAATGTCACCATTATGGAAGGTGCACGCATCGGAAAAAACTGCCGGGTGTTTCCGGGAGCCGTAATCTCTGCCATTCCTCAAGACCTTAAATTTGACGGAGAAGAAACTGTGGTTGAAATCGGAGACAATACCACCATCCGCGAATTTGTTACCATTAACAGAGGTACAAAAGCAAGCAATAAGACCGTGATTGGCAACAATTGCCTGCTGATGGCCTATGTGCATGTAGCGCACGACTGTTACATCGGGAATAACTGTATTCTGGCCAATGCCGCCAACCTGGCAGGACATATCGTCATAGATGATTTTGCCATCCTGGGGGGGTTGTCAGCCGTACATCAGTTTGTAAATATCGGACAACATGTGATGATCTCTGGAGGCTCTCTTGTCAGAAAGGATGTCCCGCCTTACACAAAGGCAGCAAGAGACCCCCTCTCGTTTGTCGGGATCAATTCAATCGGGTTGCGCAGAAGAGGGTTCAGTTCTGAACAAATCAACGACATTCAGGACATCTACCGCGTCATCTATCTGAAAAACCTGAATGTAAGCCAGGCAATCACATATATAGAGACCGAAATGGCGGCAACACCCGAAAGAGATGAAATCCTGAGCTTTATCAACAAATCCAGCAGGGGCATCATGAAGGGATATGCTTACAAGGAAAAATAAAAACATCCCTGATGATACAAATTGTCGCTTCGGCGTGTGGCAAAAAATATCGTGGGAAATGGGTGTTCAGAAACCTGGACTTCGCCATTGAACCAGGGCAGCATTTTGCCATAACAGGAAAAAACGGCAGCGGCAAGTCTACACTGATCAAAATCCTCGCCGGATACATCAAACCCAGTGAAGGAACTGTTCACTGGAAACACAACCAGGCCTCCCTCCTACCCGAAACACTCTTTAAACACGTTTTCGTTGCTGCACCCTATATCGAGCCCATCGAAGAATTCACTTTCCCGGAATTAATACAGTTTCAGCGCAGGTTTAAACCTTTCACCGGATCGCTTTCAACAGCTGAAATCATAAAAATAGCAAACCTGGAGGAAAGCAAAGAAAAACCGCTCCAGTTCTATTCATCCGGGATGAAACAACGAGCCATGCTTACCCTGGCATTGCTCAGCAAATCAATGCTTTTGCTGCTTGATGAACCATGCGTGAACCTTGACAAAGAGGCGAAATCGTGGTACGCAGAACTGCTGTACCGTTTCGGAAAGGATAAAACACTGGTCATTGCATCCAACCATAACCAGGAGGAATATCCGGGGATTGACAGTGTTATCTCCCTTTAAAAATAATGAAACATCCCTGCACAGAATACAATATGTTGAATTGTTGATTTGTTGAATCGTTGAATTGTGTTTATCGTTTATCGTTTCTTCCTTCGAGCTTCGAGCTTCGAGCCTTTTTAATTGCTGAATTGCTGAATTGCTGAATTGCTGAATTGTTGAATTG
>SKSI01000032.1 GCA_007123065.1 Bacteroidales bacterium | reverse complement strand
CGTCGCCAGTTTAAGACCATGCCCGGCATTATGGAAGGAACGACTGAACCCGATTACGCCCGCTGCGTTTCCATTTCTACCAAAGGAGCACAAAAGGAAATGATGTTGCCTTCATTGATCGCACTGTTTATACCGGTTGTCGTAGGACTCATTTTCGGTGTGGCAGGTGTTTCAGGACTGCTGCTTGGAACCATCTCGAGTGGTTTTGCCCTGGCAATATTTATGGCCAACGCGGGTGGCGCATGGGACAATGCCAAGAAATACATCGAGGAAGGTCACTTTGGCGGAAAAGGTTCAGAAGCACACAAAGCATCTGTAACCGGTGATACCGTAGGAGATCCGTTTAAAGACACCTCCGGTCCCAGCCTCAACATTCTTATCAAATTGATGGTGATGGCGTCGGTAGTGACCGTTGGAATTGCAGTAAGTTACTCTATACTGTAAGGCTCTGCCCCTGTCAAAAAAAAGCTGCTGTAGTTTTTAATTACAGCAGCTTTTTTTGATTTCCCAAAAGGGAGAAAGCGATATTTCCGTGGTGTTATTTCAGTCCCCTTTGTCTCAGCAGCGGTTCAATGATTGGCTCACGGCCACGGAAATCAATATACATCTGCATGGCATCTTCTGTTCCGCCACGTTCCAGGATGTTCTCGCGGAAAGACAGTGCTGTTTCCTGATCAAAGACATCGCCGGTTTCGCGGAAAGCTTCATAAGCGTCTGCATCAAGGAGCCCGGACCATAGATAGCTGTAATATCCGGCAGCATAGCCGCTGGCGAAGATATGCTGGAAGTTCGTGCTTTGCCAGCGGTAGTTGATTTCCGGGATCATACCGTATTTTTCAATGGTTTGTTCTTCCACGGTGATGGAGGCCTGGTCCAGGTTCTGGAAGGGTTCTGTAATGGTATGATATTCCATATCAAGGTAGGTGGACATCAGGAATTCCACTGTAGCAAAGCCCTGATTAAAGTGTGCGCTTTCTACGATACGATCCATTAGCGTTTCAGGCATAGGTTCGCCGGTTTCATAGTGCAGTGCAAAAGTTTTCATTACTTCAGGCTCGTTGGCCCAGTTCTCCATAACCTGGGAGGGAAGTTCAACAAAGTCTCTTGGTACGCTCGTGCCGGCAAGGCTACCATATTGAACGTCGGAGAGCAGACCGTGCAATGCGTGGCCAAACTCATGGAAGAAAGTAGTCATCTCATCATATGTGAGCAATGATGGCCTCGTGGATGTGGGTGGTGAAAAGTTGCAAACGATGGTAATCACCGGATGAATGAATTGCCCGTCGCGGTCAATTTTCTGGCCGCGGTAGGCGCTCATCCAGGCACCGCCACGCTTGCTGTCGCGCGGATGGAAATCCATGTAAAGAATCCCAATGTGTGAACCGTCGGCTTCCGTGACTTCAAACACCTGAACGTCAGGATGGTATTTCGGCACATCTGCACGCTCAATAAACTGCAGGCCCCAAAGTTTGTCAACAATCATGAAGATCCCGTCGCGAACGGTATTCAACTCAAAATACTGACGAACTACTTGTTCATCAAGGTCATACTTTTCACGACGCACCCTTTCTGCATAGTATCTCCAGTCCCATTGCTCCAGGTTGAAATCATGACCATCTTCATAGATCATGTCCTGCAGGAGTTGTGCTTCCTCTTTTGCCAGTGCGATGGCCGGCTCCCAAACCTGATTTACGAAATCCATCACGGTTTCGGTGCTGCCTGCCATGGTTTCTTCCAGGTTGAAATCTGCAAATGTTTCATAGCCCATCATCTGTGATCTTTCGAGGCGCAGGTTGGCAATTTTGGCAAGAATTTCCCTGTTGTTAAACTCGTTGTCGTTATTGCCACGGTTCACGTGTGCCTGCTGCATTTTTTTTCGCAACTCACGGTTGTCTGCATTATAAAGAAACGGCATTACGCTTGGGTTGTGCAATGTGAAAACCCATTGGCCCTCTTTATCCATTGATGCTGCAAGCTCAGCAGCACTTTCGATCGAGGAATCAGGTAATCCATCCAGGTCTTCCTCGTCTTCAACGACCATTGTAAAAGCATTGGTTTCTCCAAGCACATTCTGGCCAAACTGTAATGTGAGCATCGATAAATCAGCGTTGATTTCACGAAGACGTGCTTGTTTTTCCGGAGGCAGATTGGCACCACTGCGTTCAAAACTTTTGTAGGTCTCATCAAGAAGTTTCCGTTGCTCAGGATTCAAATCCAGTTCATCCTTTTGACCATAAACAGCTTTGATTCGCGCAAACAAATCCATATTCAAGCTGATGTTGGAGGAATGTTCTGACAGTTTAGGTGACATTGTCTGGGCGATCTCTTGTATCTCAGGACCGGTCAGCGATGAATTAAAGTTATAAAAAACAAGCAATGTTCTCATTAATAGTTCACCTGAGTGTTCAAGAGCTTCGATGGTGTTTTCAAAACTCGGAGGAGCCGGATTGTCAACAATTGCCTGAACTTCTGCCGCTTGTTCTTCAATACCCTTTAAAATGGCAGGCTCGAAGTGGGCATTTTCAATTTTGTCGAATGGCGGTACACCAAAGGGTGTTTCATATTCACTGAAAAAGGGATTTTCCCTTTCAGCGCAAGATCCCAGCACAAAAGCTGACAGGATCAAAAAGAACCATTGTTTTTTCATTTTTTTTGTTTTTTATGGATAATTGTTTGATTGAAATGAATGTGCTAAAATACGAAAAACTAATTATTGTCTGCTAACCTTTATGCTATGATGGGTAAAGCCATCAGCTGTTTCAAGGCGAAGGATATATACTCCGGCATTTAATTTATGTACATTAAAGGACGATGTTGTGTTGTTGGGGTATTTCTTACCAAGCGAATTTCCATACAAATCGATAAGATGAATACTTGTCAATATTTCAGAGGATGTTATATAAACAATATCTGATGCCGGGTTTGGATAAATCTTCATCCTGTTGGATTCACTTACAGGAAGCCCCACAGCCAGTTCAAAACCAACAATCACCTCAATATCATCATCTAGAAAATCAACCAGATAAGTTTCTTCTGTATAATCATCCAGAATTACACCACCAATGACCCACTTTCCTATTGTGTAGTCCTGATCCGGTGTAGCTGTAAACAAAACAGACTGACCTTCCTGCACGTCATCCCCGCTGAAAATCTCTTCTTCGTCAACATTAGCAGTTACCATACCGTTTCCATCTAAGCTGTCAAAAATAACAGCATGATAAACAGCTTCAAATTCCAGACTTACATGGATGTCTGAATCGATGTTGTCAACGGCAAGTGTATATGCGTGGGGATCATCAACAGCATTGCCGTTTAACATCCATTCTTTTACCGTGTATCCTATATCCGGCTGAGCAACAAAAAGTATCTCTTCACCCTGAGGGATCATGTCACCTGACTCAATTTCCGTTTCATTCACCGTGGCCACAATATTACCCATCCCTCCGATAACTTCAAAGGTAACAAGGTGATATGTGCGCAACATCAGTCTGGCCTGGAGGTTCCAGTCTCCGTTGATGTTATAGCTGGAGAGTGGTACCCAGCTTTCCGGATCATCAATATCCATGCGGATCATATTTCCCTTTTCATCATGATTTGTGTTATGGTCAACGGATGCAGAAAAAACGCCTTCGCCCGGATCATCATACTCCGCTCCAAACCAAAGCTCTGTAGCTGAATTGATCATGACAGGTTCATCCAGATCAACGGTGATCCAGTTTGTAGAAACGGGGGTAAAATCCTGGTGTCCGATTTCTTCAAGGCTATTCTGGTCGGCTCCCTGCCATATTTTAACGGCAGCATTTACAGGTGGGTTGTTCATATATAGCCTGATCGCAGCGATTTCAAATCCCTGGTAAGGAAGCAGGTCTTCCGCTTCAAACCGGGCTGCAATCTGGTAGATGCCGCCACTTCCAAGGCCAACCGATGTTTCGTTCAAACCATCATCCCAGTGCATCCAGTCGGTAATGTTGTCGACTCCCTCCATGAAATCAAAAGAAACGGTTTGACTACCTGAGTCTTTAGAAATATTGGAAAGGGGTTTATTGGTTT
>SKSI01000191.1 GCA_007123065.1 Bacteroidales bacterium | reverse complement strand
TATTGGAAAAGAGGTTACACTTTGCGGATGGGTGCAGCGTTCACGTGATCTGGGTGGGATGACATTTATTGATCTGCGCGACCGTTACGGACTGACGCAACTGGTGTTCAATATGGAGACCGATGCATCCCTCTGTGAACAGGCAAGGGAGCTGGGACGGGAGTACGTCCTGCAGATAAAAGGTAAGGTTACCGAAAGGAGCAGCAAAAACAAAAAAATCCCAACCGGCACCATTGAGATCATTGTACAGGAACTGGAAGTCCTCAATGAGTCGCAGATACCGCCTTTTACCATTGAAGAGGAAACCGATGGCGGAGAGGAACTGCGGATGAAATACCGGTACCTGGATATTCGTCGCGAAGCGGTACGCCGCAACCTGGAATTGCGCCACCAAATGGCCTTGGAAACAAGGAAATATTTAAGCGAGCAGCAATTCCTTGAAGTGGAAACCCCGGTACTGATCAAGTCGACTCCTGAAGGTGCACGCGACTTCCTGGTTCCGTCGCGCATGCATGCCGGTCAGTTTTATGCACTCCCGCAATCGCCGCAAACTTTTAAACAGCTGCTGATGGTGGGCGGCCTCGACCGCTATTTCCAGATCGTGAAATGCTTCCGGGATGAAGACCTGCGGGCCGACCGGCAGCCGGAATTTACCCAGATCGACTGCGAGATGTCGTTCGTAACACGCGATGACGTGCTGGAAACATTTGAAGGACTTGCCAAACACCTTTTTAAAGCAATCAAAGGGCTGGAAGACATCTCTTTTGTCAGAATGAGCTACCAGGATGCGATGCAATATTATGGCAGCGATAAGCCGGATACAAGGTTTGGGATGCGATTTTCTGAGCTGAATGAACTTGCTCAAAAAAAAGGCTTCCAGGTATTTGACGATGCTGAGCTTGTCGCGGGAATCTGCGCACCCGGATGTGCTGAATACTCTCGCAAGCAGCTTGATGCACTCACCGACTGGGTCAGGCGGCCACAGATCGGTGCAAAAGGTTTGGTTTATGTTAAATACAACCAGGACGGCAGCCTGAAATCTTCCGTGGACAAATTCTTTGACCAGGATCAGTTAAAAGGCTGGGCTGAAGCAATGGGGGCACAGCCGGGAGACCTGATGCTGATTCTTGCCGGAGAGACAAACCACACCCGAAAAGCACTTGGAAATCTGCGTCTGGAGATGGGAGAAAGGCTCGGATTGCGTGACCCCAATACCTTTTCCTGTATGTGGGTTACTGATTTTCCTTTGCTGGAATGGGATGAAGAAACACAGCGCTTTTATGCGATGCACCACCCGTTTACCGCCCCTTTGAAGGATGATTTTCACCTATTGGACAGTGATCCGGGAAAAGCACGTGCCAATGCGTACGATATGGTAATTAACGGTGTGGAAATCGGCGGCGGTTCCATACGGATCTTTGACAGGCCCCTCCAGGAGAAGATGTTTGAGGTGCTCGGCTTCACGCCGGAACAGGCACAAGAGCAATTCGGGTTCCTGATGAACGCCTTCCGTTATGGGGCTCCACCCCATGGAGGTGTAGCATTCGGCTTTGACAGATGGTGCGCACTGTTTGGAGGCTCCGAGTCGATCCGCGACTACATCGCATTCCCGAAAAATAACGCCGGCCGCGATGTGATGATCGACAGCCCAAGCACCCTCGACAACGAGCAACTCAAAGAACTGCACCTGAAACTATCAAAACCTCAACCTTAATCTTAATCTCAACCTTAATCTTAATCTTAACCTTAATCTTAATCTTAATCTTAACCTCAACCTTAATCTTAACCTCAACCTCAGCATGTTTTCCTTCGGCAACATAAGCATGCAATTTTCCGGCAACTACTTGTTTGAAGATGTATCTTTCATCATCAACAAGCGGGACCGTATCGGTCTGGTTGGGAAAAACGGTGCAGGAAAAACCACACTGATGCGCATCATCATGGGGTATGTGAGTCCGGATGAAGGTATAGTTGCCATGCCTTCCGGCAGCAAACCCGGATATCTGCCCCAGGAGATGAAGCTGTCAAGCAAGCAAAGCGTGTTTGAAGAAGCACTCAATGCATTTGAGGAGGTGAAAGCCCTGGATCACCAGATCAGCGCATTAACAAAAGAAGTTGAAGAACGAACCGATTATGAATCTGATGGTTACCGAAAGCGTGTTGAGCAGCTGGCAACGGCCAACGAGCGTTTTGATGTACTCGGTGGCAGCACAAGAGAAGCACGTGCAGAGAGGGTGCTGCTGGGATTGGGATTTGAACGTGATGACCTGTATCGACCCCTATCTACCTTCAGTGGCGGTTGGCAAATGCGGGTAGAGCTTGCAAAATTGCTTTTGCAGAGTCCTGAACTTTTGCTGCTGGATGAGCCCACCAACCACCTCGACATTGAATCCATTCAGTGGCTGGAGGCGTTCTTGTCAGACTACCCGGGTGCTGTGATGCTGGTGTCGCACGACAGGGCCTTTCTTGATCAGATCACCAACAGAACGCTGGAGATCAGTATGGGCAAGCTGTACGATTACAAAGCCTGTTACTCTGATTATGAAATCATGCGCCAGGAGCGAATGGATCAGGAAATGGCTGCATACAGCAACCAACAGCGCGAGATCGCTCAGATTGAACGTTTCATCACCCGGTTCCGGGCAAAAGCTACCAAGGCCAGACAGGTACAATCCAGGGTAAAGCTACTTGAAAAGATGGAAAAGGTGGAAGTTGATGCACTGGATACAAGTGCCATACACTTTCGTTTTCCAGAAGCGCCACCATCCGGGAAAATTAGCCTGGAGGCTACAGATGCAGGCAAAAGCTACGGAAACAAGCTGGTTCTGAACAAGCTCAACTTCATCATCGGACGAGGAGAGCGAATTGCTTTTGTTGGCAAAAACGGAGAGGGAAAAACAACACTGGCGCGTATCATCACAGGAGATCTTGAACATAGTGGCGTTATAAAAATCGGCCACCAGGTAAAGATCGGGTACTTCGCCCAAAACCAGTCAGAATATCTGGATCCGGAAAAGACTGTTTTTCAGACACTCGACGATGTTGCCGCCGGTGAGATACGAAAACAGACCCGCAACATACTGGGAGGCTTCCTTTTTGGTGGAGATGACATCGACAAAAAGGTTAAAGTACTTTCCGGAGGCGAGAAATCACGCCTTGCCATCGCACGTTTGTTGCTGGAGCCGGTAAACATGCTGGTACTTGACGAGCCAACCAACCATCTCGACATGCGCTCAAAAGACATTCTGAAGAATGCCCTGCTTCAGTTCAAAGGCACCATCATTCTGGTTTCGCACGACAGGGACTTTCTGCAAGGTTTGACAGAAAAGGTGTTTGAGTTCCGAAACAGGCAGATCAAAGAATTTATTGGCGACATTTACGATTTTCTTTCCAGCCGTCGTCTTCAATCACTTACAGCTCTTGAACAAAAGAATTCAGGAAAATCTTCGACTTCTGAAAAAGATTCTAAAAACAAACGCTCTTATGAAGAGAAGAAAGGGCGTGACCGAAAACTCAGAAAGTTGCAAAAAAACATTTCTCAATGTGAAGATGAGCTGGAGAAGCTGGAGCAACAAGCATCAAAAATTGAAGAGGTTATTGCCAATCCCTCATTGGACCCGGTAAAGGTGCAACACGGTGAAATCTTCAAAGAGTACGAATCCCTGAAGAAGCTTATTCAAAAAAAGGAAGCGCTATGGGAGCAATACAATGTGGAACTCGAATCGCTTGAGCAGGAAAATTAACAAGTATTTCTTAGTTTTTTCCGGCCAGAATGGCTTCATAAGCATTCAGATCAGAAAACAACTGCAGGGCACGTTCCACGTCGGGATCGTCATCCAACGTAACGATTACACGACCTTTCCTGTAATAATACCTGGAAACAATCTCTTCACGAAGCAACTGTTCTATTTCGGTTCTGAAAGTAATAAGATCCCGGGATTTCTCTAAATCAATCACTTCAACCAAGCGTGAGATATCAGGAGCAACTGCATCATAATAGTTTTCTCTTTCAGCAGCATCTTTTAACCTGTTAAGAATCCGTTCGCTGTCGGTTTCATAAGAAAAATCATTGCTGTCCAGAAATGCTTCGAAATCGTTATAAATATCATCCGTTATAAAAAAGGAATTCGGTTCTGTTATGCTTTCATTTTGATTGAAGAAGATATTGGCAAAATCAAAGATCATATACTGTTGTTGCAGGGCATTTGTCAAAGCGCCCCTGGCAGCACGCTCAACAGCGATATCGGGATCAATACCGCCGCCATCATACACCTTTCTGCCTCCACGGGTTTCAAAAGCCATCTGGAGGGAATCGGGAATTTTGTAGACACTGCCATCCGGACGTCTTTCAGCATAGTTAATCGCCTGAATGCCGCGTCCGCTTGGGATAAAGTACTCAGCCACCGTGATCTTGAGTTGTGTATTGTAACTTAACGGTACTACATTTTGCACCAGGCCTTTACCGAATGTACGATTGCCAATCACGACGCCGCGGTCATAATCCTGAATGGCTCCGGTAACGATTTCAGAGGCCGACGCGCTGGCTCTGTCGACAAGTACGACCAGTGGGATTTCAATATCCAGAGGGTCATTCAGCGTACTATGTCTTGAGGTGCGATCTTCCAGACGGCCTTTGGTATTGACGATCAGATTTCCTTTTTCCAGAAACAGGTTTGCAATATTCACGGCTTCGTGCAGAAGACCGCCACCATTGCCTCTGAGGTCAAGAATCACGTGCTGCACATCATTTTCCTCCCTAAGTTCCTGTAGCGCATCTCCTACTTCGCGTCCGGCGCGACGGGTAAAGCCGGTCAGCTTAATGTATGCCGTTGATTCATCGAGCATGCTGTAATGCGGAATATTGGGAATGCGGATCACTTCACGCTCCAGACTTTTGTTCGACTGCCGGCCATCTCTTTCAATAAGCACATTAATGGTAGTACCGGGTTGTCCCTGCAAAAAGGTGCGAACTTCATCCTCAGACCTGCCTTCAAGCGTCTGGCCATTAATTTCCAGAAGGATGTCGCCGGGTTGGAGGCCAGCTTTATAAGCAGGAAAGCCCTGATAGGCCTCTGTAACCATCATCAGGTTGTTGCGTTGGTGAACCCGGGCCCCTATGCCACCATACTGGCCTGTAGTCATAAAACGAACATCCTCAATTTCTGCCTCGGAGATAAATACGGTATAAGGATCCAGCGATTCCAGCATTTCATCAACACCTTTTCGCATCACCTCAGAAACATTGATGTCATCAACATAATTAACAACAAGTTCACGGAAGAGTGTGGAAAAAATATCAAGGTTTCTCGTAATCTCAAAATTCCTGGTTCCGGCACCGGTTAATGCAATGGAAGCAAAGGCAAACACCATTATCATCAATACTGTTTGCAGCCGGCGGTTTCTGTTAAATATTTCTTTCATAATTATTTTGTTAAGCAGTTTAGATGTTGAGTTGTTTAGTTGTTGAAATATAAACTCCAGCTTTAACTGTTCACTGTTTACTGTTCACTGTTCACTGTTCACCGTTCACCGTTTTCATGGTACGGGATCATGGCCGCTGCCGCCCCAGGGGTGACACGTTACGATGCGCCTAAGTGTAAGCCAGCCTCCGCGAAATGGGCCATGTTTGTTAATTGCTTCCACACCGTATTGAGAACAAGTGGGTGTGTACCGGCACGATGGAGGAAGGTAAGGTGATATCGCTCCCTGGTAGACGCGGATCAGCCCAACAAATAACCAGCGAAATAAAGTACTGATTGCATGTATGATGATCATAATCCAACGAATTTTACCGGTTCACTGCCCTTGTTTGCTCTTCCCGGAGTTTTTCTCCGAGCTTGTTTATAGCTTTTTGAACTGCCTCCTCAACATCGTCATAGGACAAAATTCTGTCCGCAGTATAAATAAACGCCAATACGGCAAGGTAGTTCTTTTTCTTTAAAAACGTGTAAAAGGTGTTTTTGTTTTTACGATACGCTTCACGACACAACCTTTTGGCTTTATTGCGGTGGACTGCTTTTTTTATCTGACGCTTTGATACAGACACCAGGCATTTGGCAGGAAACTGGAAAACAGCACTCGCAGCATCAGATTGTTGACACAAAAAGTATTGGTGCAGTTCCTCTTTTGTAAGAAACAGGTATTGTATCCTGAAAGGATATTGAAAAAAAGCCTTACCCTGATTAAATAGCAGCGACTGAAGGCGGTAGTTGCCCAGACGTTCATCCTTTTTGAATGTATACATACCGCAAGTGCCAGGTAAAGACAAGCTTACCCCCTGGACTTTCCTTTTTTCCGGTTTTCAAGATATTCTTGAATGGCCATCGTCATTGAGGGAGCCGTTTTGGTCGGTGCTGTGATGGCTACTTTCAGACCTTCTTTTTCGGCAGCTTTCGCGGTTGCCTTACCAAAAGCTGCGATAACACGGTCATCCTGTTTGAAATCGGGGAAGTTTTCTTTTAGAGATTTAATACCAAACGGACTGAAAAAAACCAGCATGTCGTAGCGGTCTATATCAAGATCTGAAACATCTTCATGTACCGTGCGGTATATGGGAGCTGCCTTAAACTGAATTTTTTGCTGACGCAACAACTGCGGGATCTCTTTTTTGTGGTTCTCCGCACAGGCGAATAAAAACTTCTCCCCTTTTTGTTTTTTGATCACATCAACGAGATCGCTGAAGTGGCTTTTCCCAAAAAATATCTTTCGTTTCCGGAACTGCACATATTTCTGAAGATACAAAGCGATCGCTTCTGAAGTACAGAAATATTTCAGCTGATCCGATACCTGGACGCGCAGTTCTTCACAAAGACTGAAAAAATGATCCACAGCGTGCCGTGAAGTAAATATCACTGCGGTATAATCAGGAATTTGTATTCGATGCCGTCTGAACTCCCTGGCTCCAACACTTTCGACCTTGATAAATTTTCGAAAGCAAATATCAAGGTTATGCTGTTTGATCAAATCCGAATAGGGTGATTTGTCATTTTCAGGCTGGGGTTGAGATATGAGTACGTTTTTAATTTTCAAAGACACTTCTCCTATCAGTTTGTTTGTTAATTTGTTACAAGCAATAACATCTAAAAAAAAGACATATTCACCAGTGCCATATTTTCAGTGCGGTAAAAAAATAATTGCAGATATGCACGGAGGAACAATTTTGTATCTGAATGTGTGTCATATTACCGAAAAAGCTGGTTTTTCTGAGTCAAATAACGACCCTATAAGTCTGACATATAGTTTGTTACAAGCCTCCAAGCGATCAATAAAGGCATTAATTCAACGGCACAAAGGTACAAAAATAAATAGTAAGCAGAAAAACCGGACACATTATTAGCAATGAAAGAGCCCCGGATTACCTTATAAGCGTTTGCGCCGATAACGATTATCCACATGGCATAAATCATTTCAGATGATGGGCTGAATGCATTATGGAAAACCAGCGGCAACAAGACCACTCCAACAAACTGATTGAATACAAAAATGTTCTCAAGATAAATCGTGCTTGCTCTCCGGGTGTTAAAAACCCAGGCAAGGAATCTTACAAACAATAGTTTCAGTATGTAAAATGACAAAATGATTAAAAAAATTAATCCATACACATACTCCTGATTCAGGTAGTCTGCAAAATTCAGCATTTCTGACTGAGACAGGCTCTGATAGATCAGCAATGACAGAACGATCAGGAAATTAAAAAACAAAAGATAGTTGTGTGTTTCCCAAAAAAAGCCCCCTTCTTTGTCAAGCTGATAAAAAAATCGCAAACCGAAAACGGTATACAGACTTCTTTTACACTTTGAAGGAAAATTGAACCATGCAATGGAAAAAACCACAAAACCGGCAAGCAGAAACCACAACATCCACTCACTATTATTCATGCTTTCCACCACAGCTGGCATTCCGGTATCTTGCACAGGCAGGTTATGCGGGCTTCCAAAAAAAGATTCGCTGTTTGTAATGGTTATTGTTCCTGCATTCTCAAACGGAGCTTCAATCAGAAGTAAAGGCTGGTCTTCAAATTGGGTAAAATCGGCTTGCGGAGATACCTCCAACTGAAAAAACAGCAAAACAATAGCAAACACACTGACAAGAAAACACATTTGGTAATTTTTTACAAAGATAATGCAGCTTTAGAGAAATCCGATGTGAATTCATTAACATTATTTCACAAATACTTTATGATAATTATCAAAAAAATAACAAATTGGCTTTGTGAACACGCAAATTAATCCTAATTTTGTTGTCCTTTGAAGTCCAAGCACAACCATCATAAAAAACTCCATTACAGTTCAATGCAACTATTAAATTCTATTATAGAAAAAGCTAAAAAACACAAGAAGTGCATTGTGTTACCCGAAGGGGTTGAAAGCAGGACACTGGCAGCAGCCAATATTATTCTTTCTGAGGGTATTTCCGATTTGATCCTTTTAGGAGAGAAAGAAGAGATCCTCAAAAAGGCAAAGAAAGCCGGATATGGGTCTATAAAAAAAGCCAGGATTATCGATCCTATGCGTTTCGAAGAAAAGTCGGATTATGCCAATATGCTTTATGAAATCAGAAAGCATAAAGGAATAAGCATGGAAGAAGCACAGAAGCTTGTTGAGGATCCTTTGTATCTGGCCACATTGCTGATAAAAAGCGGGGTTGCCGACGGTGAGGTTGCCGGCGCGATGAATGCCACGGGAGATGTGCTGCGGCCTGCTTTTCAAATCATAAAAACATTGCCGGGAATCCGCGTGGTCTCGGGTGCTTTTCTGATGGTTATGAAAGACCGGCAATGGGGGGATAACGGTATTCTGGTTTTTGCAGATTGTGCAGTTCATCCTGATCCAACGGCACATGAGCTGGCTGAGATTGCAGTCATGTCAGCACAAACCACACGTGCCATTGCAGGGATGGTGCCAAGGGTCGCGATGCTCAGCTTTTCAACAAAAGGAAGCGCAAAGCATCCAATGTGTGATAAGGTGATCGAGGCCACAAACATTGCCAGAGAGATGGACCCCAGCCTGATGATTGACGGCGAGCTGCAAGCAGATGCAGCAATCATCGAAAGTATCGGGAAAAGCAAAGCACCCGGAAGTCCGGTTGCCGGAAACGCCAATGTTTTGGTATTTCCAACCCTTGAGGTTGGCAACATCGCCTATAAGCTTGTTCAAAGGCTTGCCGGTGCAGAAGCCGTAGGCCCGGTACTGCAGGGGATGGCGGCTCCAATCAATGACCTGTCAAGAGGATGCTCAATTGACGACATCGTAAACCTCGTTGCCATTACAGCAAATCAGGCGGCGAATAATTAATCATATCCCAAAATCATAACCCAATCCAAACCAATGAAAATTTTAGTACTCAATTGCGGAAGTTCTTCCATCAAGTATCAATTGATTGACATGGCCAACAATGCTGAATTGCTGGCCAAAGGACTACTTGAACGGGTAGGCCTTAAAGACAGTGAATTCAAGCATCAGCCAAAGGGCAAAGACCCTTATATGCTAATTCAGGACGTGAAAAATCACGAAGTAGGCATCAATTTGATTCTCAAAGCACTGCTCGATACAGAACACGGCGTCATTGCCAGTGTGAATGAAATTATTGCCGTCGGCCACAGAGTGGCTCACGGTGGAGAGAATTTTAGCGCCAGTGCGCTGATCACAGAAGAAGTTAAAAAGAACATTGAAGATGTAATTGACCTGGCACCACTGCACAACCCGGCAAACCTGAAGGGAATCGTATCAATGGAAAAACTCGTTCCTTCGGTGCCGCAGGTCGCAGTTTTTGACACTGCTTTCCATCAGACCATCCCGCCGCATGCGTATATGTATGCCCTTCCTTATGAACTCTATGAGAAATTCAAGATAAGAAGGTATGGCTTCCACGGGACCAGTCATAAATATGTTTTTGAAAAAGCGTGTGACGCACTGTTTATGCGTAAAGGGCATGTAAAAGCGATCACATGTCACCTTGGCAACGGTGCCTCTGTTGCAGCAATCAAAAACGGAAAATCTTACGACACATCCATGGGCCTCACCCCGGTTGAAGGGTTGATTATGGGTACACGTACCGGCGACCTGGACCTCGGTGCACTGCTTTATATAATGAGCAAGCAAGGCCTCAGTCTGGATGAAGCCAATAACCTGATCAACAAAAAAAGCGGTGTGCTTGGCATCAGTGATGTTTCCTACGACATGAGAGACATTGAGAATGCAGCCTGGAACGAAGGACATAAGCGGGCACAACTTGCACTCGATATGTATTTTTATCGTGTGAAAAAGTACATTGGCGCTTATGCAGCTGCGATGGGTGGTGTTGACCTGATCATCTTTACCGGTGGCGTTGGCGAAAACGGTCCCGAAACCAGGGAAGCAGTCTGTAAAGACCTCGAGTTTCTTGGTGTTTCATTCGATATTGAGAAAAATACCGGCCTCAGAGGCAAGCTTGAGATGATCTCCAGGCACGACTCGAAAGTAAAAGTGATGGTAGTGCCGACCAATGAAGAGCTTGTGATCGCTCACGATACGCTTAAAGTTGTAACAACACACGACAACAACGAGGAAATATAGCTTCGGTTTTTATAAAAAAAAGCCCTGTAAATATTGCTTACAGGGCTTTTTTTAATGAATCAAACCATTATACCTGCGGATACTTTTTAAGCAGATCAAAAGGCTTCATCAGCAAGTCAACATATTGCGAACGCTGATAAGCATAAGGATCTTTAACCTCTTCCTTGGAAAGTTTGCCACGGAAATCATCCAGACTGTTGTAACCCTTCGCATCCATCCAACTGGCAAGATCATCAATCATCTTTTTAATATGCGGAATCTTGTGCTTGTAGATCGCGCTTACAACCTGTACGGTATCCGCACCTGCCAAAATCATCCTGGCCATATCATCGCCGCCAAAAATACCGGTGTTGCTGCAAATGTCAGCTTTAACCTGCTTGTACAACAAACCTGCATAACGCAAAGGCAAACGATAATCGGAAGGCTGACTGGCATTGAACGGGAAGTCATGATCCTGTGTTTCGAGGTTTATGTCCGGCTGAAACAGCCTGTTAAACAAAACAAAACCATCAACGCCGATCGCATCCATACGGGCTATCAACTGCAGCATATTCGTATAGAAAAAACTCATTTTAACACTTACAGGAATCCCTACCTTCTCTTTTACCGCCTTCATGATAGCCAACTGCTCCTGCTCAATTTCAGATGCAGACTTCTCAAAACTACCCGGATTCGCATAAAAGTTTAGCTCCAGGGCGTCAACACCTGTTTGCTCCATCTGGACAGCATAATCAACCCAGGTTTCGTGGTTGATGCAGTTAAGGCTGCCAATAACCGGAATATCCAAAGATTTTTTAATTGATGCAAGCTTCTCAAGATGTTCCTGCGGCCCGGCATGCTTCAGGTTGGGAAACAGATTAACCATTTCAGCATGGCGCTCGTCATATTCGTGAAGCGCCTCCTCCATCTCCATGCTTTCCAGGTTGATCTGCTCTTCAAACAAAGATTTAAACACAATGGCCGCAGCTCCGGCATCTTCCATTTTTTTTGCCAGGCCAGGCTCAAGGCTTAGGTTGCAAGCCCCGACAATTAAAGGGTTCTTTAAGCTAAGACCCAAATACTTCGTAGTTAATTTTGCCATAATATATCTCCCCTTTAAATAAATTTATTGATAAATATAATCAGATTATTTCACTTTTAATCATGTATGATCAAAAAAAGAACACTTATTGCTGTCGTGAACAACCATTGTATATAAATAAATGCTTAAAACTCTTGAATTGTTTGATTTGATGATATATTTTTAAGCTCATCCCGAAAAGTTGAAAAAATCCCGGATTTCACAGATTCATGACATCTGTATTTTTTGTATCTTTACATGTTGTTACAGCATTGATTTTCAGTATTTTAATTTAGACAAATTTAAAATTAAATGGAAAAACACAACAGAAGATCATTTTTGTGCAAGCTGGCCGCGGTTCCTGCCATTGCGGTAACAGGTTCTCTGGCTCCATTTAAATTGTTTGCAAATCCCAACAGTTCAGTCAAAAACACTTCGGCAATGAGCAATTCAGATCAAGGGTATATTCCTTCTTATGTTGCGCTGCAACAAAGTGGTGTTTTAAAGGAACGTGGTGATGTTTTGTTTGACGAGATGCGCCATTGCCGCCTTTGTCCGCGCAATTGCGAAACGGACCGGATCAGTGGCAAGCGTGGTGACTGCAGAGCCAATGCAGATCTTGAGATATCTTCTGCAAGTCCGCATTTTGGTGAAGAGAGGGAGCTGGTCGGACAGAATGGTTCCGGCACGGTCTTTTTTACACATTGTTCCATGGAATGCGTATTTTGCATTAATTATGAGGTAAGTCAAATGGGTCATGGGCAGAAATACAGCATCAGGGATCTTTCCAACATGATGTTGCTGCTGCAGCGTCATGGTTGTCATAACATCAACCTGGTATCTCCCACGCACTATTTGCCGCATATCTTGCTGGCTCTTGACCGTGCCTCAGCCGCGGGTTTACGTCTTCCGGTCGCATACAATACAAGCGGGTGGGAGAAAACGGAGATGCTTGAGTTCCTGGATGGGGTGGTAGACATTTACCTTACAGACTTTAAGTATGCAGATCATGATGCGGCAGCGACTTACTCACCAGGCTCCGGTAACTATCCGGATATTGCACAGAAAGCATTGTTGGAGATGCACAGACAAACAGGGGTTGCCAAACCTGACCCCAAAACCAATCTGATCTACCGGGGCCTGATGATCCGACATCTCGTGATGCCGGGAAACGTTGCCAGAACAGACAGGGTGCTACGCTGGATTGCTGCTAACCTGCCTGACGATACTTATGTAAATATCATGTCGCAATACACGCCCATGCACAAAGCGCACGACTTCCCTGAGATTTCAAGACGTATCAACCGTAGCGAATACAACAATGCGGTTACCATTGCCCGCAATGCCGGACTAACTAATTTACGGCTTCAGATGAGGTAATTATACGGCAAAGGGGAGTGCAGTAAGCACTCCCCAAAACAATTGCCACCAAAACAACTACAACATTAACCAGAAAACAAATAGCCAAATTCTTTAATAATAAAATTTGGTTTTAACGCACCATAAAATTACAATTTTTTTTGAGATAAATCGATTCAATAGATCATAAGTTTTCCACAAAGCACAAAAAAGTGTGCCTGTGTATCTAAAAAAACCAAAAATGAATCAAGCTTTTTCTAAGCAACACTAGCGATGAAAGGGATTTCTGTTAAATCCTCCAGGAAAAGCGTTTTGTTGATAAATAAATGGAGCGTAAGGATTATAACCGCGTGTTGTACTCACTTCAAATCCAAAACGGAAGTTCTCAGTAACCTTGTAATCCAATCCGAGCATTACCCCCTGGGGATTGAAAGTATTTCCTGACTCCAGAGTGCTTCCCATAAAATCAAAACCGGATTGCTCAACCCAGGTTCCGCCAGTTAGGGTCAATCTGGGGTTTAACTGATATGCCCCGAAAGCATACACGGTCATGCTGCTAAAGCTGTTACCGGCATTATGATTGAACAGCTGGCTGCCTGAAAGATAAGAATCAGCCGGCATCAATCCATTCATTCTGGATGTCGAAAAAATTGTACCAACCTGCAGAGTAAATCTTTCGTTCATGTCCCAGTTCATAACGGGAGCAAGACTATGGGTAAACATATTACCTGCATTGCCCATCGTACTGAAGGAACTCCCCACCTGAAAACCAAAATGTGGCGTACCGTTTTGCGCGGGTGCGGTTGTTGCCAGAAACAGCAGGAAAAGAACAACCAGGTTTATTTGGATCTGCTTTTTCATGAATTTTGAAATTTTATTTACAAATATATGATTAATTAACGTCAAGATCAATACCATTTTTCATAACAACTGATAAAAAAACAAAAATATCATAATGATTTATTAATTTTAAGATTGAGATTGAGATTGAGATTAAGATTGAGATTGAGATTGAGATTGAGATTGAGATTGAGATTGAGATTGAGATTGAGATTGAGATTGAGATTAAGATTGAGATTGAGATTGAGATTAAGATTGAGATTAAGATTGGCGATTGACAGTTGCCCGATGTGGAAAATAAAAGCTCGAAGCTGGAAGCTCGAAGGAAAAAGAGATGTGAAAATTAGCAAATATGCTAATGAGATATCAGAGTTGGGAGCTGGGAGCTGAGTAAAAGGGAAAAGTATAGGCCAGACATGAACGCCCTGAAGGGCAGCTTA
>SKSI01000184.1 GCA_007123065.1 Bacteroidales bacterium | reverse complement strand
TCAAAGTTCACTGTTCAATGTTCAATGTTCACTGTTCACTGTTCACTGTTCACTGTTCACTGTTCACTGTTCACTGTTCACTGTTCACTGTTCACTGTTCACTGTTCACTGTTCACTGTTCACCGTTCACCGTTCCCCGTTTTCCAGCAGAATGTCAGTAAAAGTGATCCTGCCTTTTTCGTCGATACCCTGAAGAATAAGACGGAGGTTTCTGACATGTGGGTCTGTGTCAAAAGAAAACTCAAACCGGTTATTATTGAATACAACAGTTGGGTTCCAAAACAATGTGCGATCCATTTGGGTTTTGGCATATAGATCGGTGTTGATCCTGCTGGAAAAATCTTCTTCAGGTTTGTGGTATCCCTGCATGGTGAACTCGTAAGTGCGTTCCATAAGGCTTTCTCCCCTCAATGTGTACGCAAGCAAGGCGCCATTGGTGCCCCGTGAACCGAGAATGGCCGCCTGGGAACCGCTCAAAACTGCCAGCTGATCCACTTGGCGGACATTCAGGTTTAAAAAGGCCGATCGGTCCACAACCACTTCATCAATCATGAATATCGGTTCATTGGAAAACATTACGCTGCTCACACCCCTTAGCGTGATCTCGCCGTCAATGATGCGTAGTCCGCGAACCCTGGTGCGCAACACATCCATCATATTAGCGACCTGATCACGGATGTCATCGAAATAGATTACCTGGTCGGCCTGACCGTACAGTGATTGTCCTTCCTGACCGCCGGGCTTAAAAAAACGTTTGCTTTCTAATGCTGTTTCCGGTCGGGATACACGTTGCCAGTCATCTCCCCTGGTGGTAGCCTTTCGGGTCCTGGTGTGTTTGTTCATGGCGTGAGCTTCAACGGTGTATTCCCGTTCATGCAATTCGACCTCCATAATTCTCTGATCTTGCCTGCTATCTGTTCGGA
Source organism: Bacteroidales bacterium (assembly GCA_007123065.1). Lineage (GTDB taxonomy): Bacteria > Bacteroidota > Bacteroidia > Bacteroidales > UBA7960 > PUPG01. The sequence continues at coordinate 13,404 of SKSI01000184.1, read as the reverse complement.
TTCCGGCAGTAAATGTACCCTCCTGCCGGATGCCGGAAAATGAAAAAAGCCCTTCTTCATCGGTTACTGTATTGTAATATTTGGCGGTTTTTGTAATGTCCGGATCATCGTCAAAGATGGCAAGCTCCACATTTACCTGTCCGGTCTTTCTGCCGGATGCCCTTGGTAAAACCTGTCCGCTGATACTCATACCTTCCGGAAATCCGTAATTAATTTCAGGAAAACTTCCTTCAGCGATTTTTTGTATGTCAAAACGCTTCCATCCGTGAGTCATCAAAATGAGGTCGATTGCTTCGGTGGTTGCTTCAGATTCTATATCCATCAGGAACCCGGCTTCTTCCGTTCTGTATGAGATCTCACTCAGCAAGAGCAATTCAGTGGCTATGTTGGTGGTGCTGATGTTTTTATCAGTGTCCAATACCGCTATTGAATAGCCGTCGTGGTCATTTTCTTCCGGATGGTTGAGCTCAATTACGACCCCGGCAGTGCTTCCGGTTTGATCTTTGTGATAATCTATGATTTCAGCTTGTTTGATTTCATGATTGTTTATGAAAACCAATCTTTCGGAAACCGGAAAACCGGAAACGGTCAATAATGTGATCTTACATACCCCGCCGTTCATGCTTTCAGTTGGAATAATACGCCTGAGATCGGTTTCTTCCAGGTTGACGGATTCAAAATAAACAAGCTTACCCTGTATATGCGCGCTTAGAAAAAGGGGAGTATTAAAGGGTGACAGGTTACTCAATATATAGATCTCAATATAATTGTCTTTTTGTTGAGCAGACAAAGAAATGTTTTCAGAAGATGCTTCCGGTAGATCTATCCTAACCGATTCTCCATTTTCAAAGGTCACAGCAGTGGTGTATGAATTTCCCGGAGTCGGTGTAAAACGGAATGCACCCATGCCGTCGTAGGCTGTTTGAAAACGTGTTTTTATATTTCCCTGATCATCATAAATAATGCCTTCTGCAGCTATGCCTGTGCCAAGGGAGTTCGCTGCTTTGAAGGCAATCTTGTTTTCTTTGCCCGCAACCAGGTTTCCTCCTTCCGGGAAAAAGGCGAACTGCATCTGTTGCTGCTTTTGCTCCAGTTCACGGTTAAACCGTCTGTTGTGCCGCAAGTCGCTGCGTCTGGCAAAATTTTGTTCGATGGTATTGTGGACAAACAGGTCTTTCCTGAAAACGAGGGAAGGATCAAAATTCTTCATCCAGTCTGTAAAGCCACTGATCTGATAGTTTCCACCCATAAGGGAGTCAGGTACAACAATATTCCCATGAGCGCGGCCCTGGTTAAGCTCGAGAAGAAGCACAGATACGAGGTCTCCACGTGCACTGGTAAATTTGACGTGCAGGTTTTTACTCATTGTGTCGGGTTGAAGCGTACGGGCGTTTACCACATAGGCTTTAAACCAGATTTTTTCGCCACACAGGTATTCATCCTTGTCGGTATGGAGATATACTTTCTGTAACGGAAAAAGGCGTTCAAACTCCTTCAGGTTTTTGTGTAAATTGTTTGCTGTATCTTCTGGTGGCGCGCCGGTTACCGTTAAAGTCAGCAATAAAAGCCATGCCATAGCTGCGGCAGCAGTCGTTCTGATTATATTGGAATCAATACCCATAAGCTGATTTTTCAAAATTCATTTGCATTAAAATGAATTAAATATACAGGTTTTTGATGAGATATATGTAATTATTGCTGATAAAAGACCCACATGCCAATGTTATTAACAAAAAATTAACAAAATTTTGGTGTAAAATAAATAAATTTCATACATTTGTTGTTAATGCCTAGGAATGGCGTCTTAGATAATATTAGTTTTATTAACCAAAACAAAATCAACATGAAAAGAATTGTTCTATTTTTCACCATGCTCGTTCTCGCGGGCACATTGGTGCATGCCCAGGAACGAAGAGTGTCAGGAACTGTGACTGATGCTTCTGATGGCTCAACGCTCCCGGGGGTGACAATCACGATTCAGGGTACGACGCAAGGTACCATCACCGATATTGACGGTGCGTATGAGCTTCGCGTCACTCCGGAGTCTGTTCTTGTTTTCTCCTTCATCGGTATGGTTACCGAAGAGGTAAGGGTAGGAGATCGGTCGGTGATCAATGTCGCTATGCGGAGAGACATCGCAACGCTCCAGGAAACGGTTGTTGTAGGCTACGGTGTACAGCAGCGCAGAGATGTTTCCGGTGCCATTTCATCCGTAAGCGGTGATGCCATCCGGACAATCCCCGTGCAGTCATTTGACCAGGCTTTGCAGGGGAAGGCCTCCGGTGTGAGTCTCACCCTTCCCAATGCGGTACTTGGTAACCCTCCCATCATCAGGATACGCGGTGTGAACTCCATATCCGGTAGTTCAAGCCCACTTTACATCATTGACGGTGTGCCTGTTTTTACAGGAGAGATGGGGCGTTCAGATGCAGCCGTTAACCCATTGGGTGATATCAGCCCATCCGACATCGAGTCGATTGAGGTTCTTAAGGATGCATCAGCAACAGCTATTTATGGATCACGTGCAGCAAATGGTGTGATCCTGATCACCACACGCAGAGGTGCAGAAGGCGACATGCGCGTTAATTATGATGTCAACACCGGCTGGTCTGCCACGCACCGGTTTTGGGATTTGGCGAATGCGGAACAATATGTGCACACGAAGAATACGGCAAGAGCAAATGCCGGTTTGAGTGACGCCTATTTTCTGGCTTATGACCAGAACGGTGACCTGATCGATACAGAATGGTATGATTATGTGTATCGTACCGGTTTTCAGCAGTCACACTCTTTAAGTATCTCCGGTGGTTCGGCTCGTACCCAGTATTATTTTGGTGCAAACTACCAGGATACAGAGGGTATTGTAAGAACGAATAATTACCAGAGAATGAGCGCCCGTATGAACATCGATCACGAAATGACCGACTGGCTCAAATTTGGTGCCAATGTAAGCTATGCCAATACCTATACTGAATCTCCTAACACGGGATCGATTGGTGGTACATCTACATTCTCTACCGCCGGACTTGGAAGGTTAGCTGTTGTTACAGCACCGAACGTGCCGGCTTTTGCCACATTAGATGAAGATGGAAATCTCATCAGTACAGATGGAGACTATAACATCAACTGGAATGCCAATGCAGTAGGCAGGCTTGAAAACACGCAGTCTGTTGGATTCTTCCACCCGGTTTGGATCCAGGATAACAACTACTCGATGTCAGAAGGAGATCGCGTTATTGGTAATTTAAGCATGCAGGTTGAACCCATCAAAGGTCTTGTATTCCGCAGTGTGTTCGGTCTCGACAACCATGGTCTTGAGACACAGCAGTTCTGGGCTCCCGGACATGCCGATGGTCAAAGCTGGAACGGTCGCGTATTCCATTATTTCGACCGCAGAACACGCTGGAACTGGACCAACACCTTGAACTATATGTTTACTGCTGCCGAGAAGCTGAATGTGAACATGATGATTGGGTCCGAAGAACAGCATTCAAACTTTAATGGTTGGAGTGCTTACAGAATGGACCTTGGTGATCCGTTCTTTACAAGGTTCCAGGGGAACTGGCTTGAAGAAGATACACCATTCTGGATGTTGTTTGAAAACTATTTCATCTCCTTCTTCGGCCGTGTGAACATGAACTGGGACAGTAAGTATTTCGTGGAGTTCAGTGGTCGTCGAGATGGCTATTCCGGACTGGCTGACGGCAATAAGTATGGTAACTTCGGCGGGGCCTCATTGATGTGGAACCTGACAAGAGAAGACTTTTTTGCAACCAGTGCTTTGGGTGATTTCTTCTCAGACCTGCGTCTGAAGGCCAGCTACGGTAAGGTTGGTAACATTACCGGTGTATCCAGTTATGCATCACTCTTTCTCTATGGTGCGGGCACTTTCAATGATGACGCCACACTCTTCTTTACACAAGCAGGAAATGCAGCCCTTGAATGGGAAACTTCAAGCAAAATTGACTTTGGCTTGTCTTTCGGTATTCTGAATGACCAGCTGCAATTTGATTTGGGCTACTTCAATAATGATGTGGACGGACTGATTCTTGCTGTACCACAATCTCCTTCAAAAGGTATTCCCGGAAATGTACTGCCCCAGAACATCGGTGCATTGATGAACCAGGGGTTTGAATTTTCTATGACCAGCTACAACATCACCCGCCGTGACTTCTCATGGGTAACCGATTTCAATTTCACCTACACAAAGAATGAAGTAACGGAATTGGCTGAGGGTGTACCATACCTTACTGGAACGGCACACCTCGAAACCACAAACCGTACACTGGTAGGTTACCCGATCGGAATGATCTGGGGTGTTGAAACACTGGGTGTGTGTCCTGAAACAGGAAGAAGGATGTTCCAGCGCATCAATGAAGATGGCTCTACAACTGTTGTATATTATGGCCATGGTTCAAACTGGCCTGATGGACAAGCCGGTTGGAGAGAAGCCGATGGTACCGAATCAAGGGCGCTTAACATTGACGACGATGGTGTACCGCTTGGCAATCCGTTGCCTAAATATTATGGTGGACTTGAAAACAATATCAGGTACAAAAACTGGGATTTCAACCTCGGACTTACCTTTGCGCTCGACTTCTACGTGTATAATGGTACAATCTCAGGTTTGAGAGACCACCGTCCCGGCTGGCAGTATGAAGAGTATGTTTATCATAACTTCTGGAGAGAACCCGGTGATGAAACTGATATTCCCAAACCTATGTGGGGCGACAACGTATCCAATGGTAACACCATGGTTCAGTCGCAAAATGTTCAAAGGGGCGACTATCTTAAGGTAAGAAATGTGAGCCTGGGTTATACCATTCAGAATGATGCCCTCAGAAATCTGGGTATTAGCAGTGCCAGGATTTATTGCCAGGTGTTCAACCTTTACACCCTCACAGGCTATAGCGGCTCTGACCCGGAGATCTCATCAATGGGTGATACCAACCTGATTCCCGGAGTTGACCGTAACTCTGTACCACAGGCCAGAACGATTTCTTTTGGTGCAAACATTTCTTTCTAAACTAAAAAAAACAGACTTATCATGAAAAAAAGAATCATAAATATATTTTTAGTGCTGCTATTGGCAGCAGGCTTTAATTCGTGCTACGACGAATACCTGTCGCCCGTACCCGAAACAGTGCTCTCCGAACTTTCTGTTTTTGATACGAAGGAAAGGGTTGAAGCACAGATCAGGGGTGTCTATTCAGCTTATAAAAGCGGACAATACCTGGGCGGACGTTATCAGGTTTACAACTCAATCAGGGGCGACCTGTTCCTGAATCTCCAAACCAATGGTGTAACAGGTTATAACACATGGAATCACAACCTCGATCCATCCACCATGGAAGTCATCAACCTCTGGGGTGCAATCTATACCGCCGTAAACAGGGTGAACATGTTCATTGAAGGGATGGAGGAGAACTATGACAACATGATGGAAGAAAACATCCTCACCCAGGCTGAATATGATGAATTTATGGGAGAAGCTTACGCTTTAAGAGGCATGGCTTTCCATCATATCATTCAGTTGTATGCCCGCCCTTATAATGATGACCCACAGAACTGGGGTGCCATCCTGCGCATCACAGCCCAAAAGTCATCGGAAGAGAATGACATGGCCAGGGCTACATTGGCAGATACTTACATTCAGATACTTGAAGATTTCAGTTTGGCTGAATCTCTTCTCCCTGAAGTAAGTGGTGCAAACAACGCTGCCAGGATTACCCGCATGCACCAAGGAACCATTTCAGCTTTGAAAACCAGGGTTTATTTGCAAATGGGCGATTACAGCAATGTCATCGCAGAAGCCAATAAGCTTGTCTCAGCATCTGCTCCATTTACGGCACCCGGTGGTGTTCAGTATGCACTGCATGATGATTTTGAGGAGGTTTTTACGCTTTGGACCACTTCCGAGTCGATCTTTTCAATTCCGATGACCACAACGGAATTGCCTGGAACTCAGAACTTCCTGGCGCACTATTTTTCTGATGCGCCCATCGGTGGGCTTGAGTATCCTCTTAATCACGAAAGTCCAACCTGGACGAGCGACGAATTCCCTGCCGATGATGTACGCAGGTTGCTGACCCAGGAAAGGACATTCCAGGGGGTAGACTACAAGTTTATCCACAAATACCAGCAGAGCCCAGCGCTCGACTGGGCTCCTGTGATCAGGTATGCAGAAGTACTGCTGAACCTGGCAGAAGCTGAAGTACGTGAAAACAACAGTGTAACAGGAAGAGCCATGGCCCTTCTGAATGCTGTATTCCTCAGGTCAAACCCGGGCGCCGCAGCATTGGATATCACCAATGTTGATGATTTCATTGACAGGTTGATGCTTGAACGTGAAATGGAATTTCTGGGTGAAGGTCTCAATAATATGGATGTAATGAGGACTTTATCTGAGTTCCGCCCGAAAGCAAATGTTTCTGCTGTAGGACCCGGATCTACCCAATATGTATGGCCCATTCCTCAGTCAGAGTTGAATACCAACCAACTGGTGCAACCCAATCACTAAACCATATTGGTTGAAATAAAAACCGGGCAACTTCAACGTTGCCCGGTTTTTTATTGGCTAAAAGCCGCAAAATGATAGTGAATTTAATTGTTGAATTGTTTAATCGTTTAATCGTTTAATTGTTGAATTGTTGAATTGTTTAATCGTTGAATCGTTGAATCGTTTAGCGTTTAGTTTAGTGTATTAACCTTCCGCATATGATGGTCTGCGTACAAAATCAAGGCATCTTCAATGGCGGGGGCATTAGCAAGCAGGCCGCGAATTGAGAACTGAGAACTGAGGTCAGGGCGCGCAGCGCAAAATGACTGTCGCAGATGTAACGATTAAACCATCCCTAATGACAGGGCTTGACCTGTGCACCGAAATATCATTGTAGACGCAGGGCTTGACCTGTGTGCTCAGCCGTTAATAAGTGATCCCAAAAACCGGGTTAACTCGATCATGTCTTCTTCCTGATCAAAATCTGTGTTGTTTTGCCGTAGAAATGTCCGGATCTCAGATCTGAACTCCGGAAATTCACGCTGTAAAGCTCTTCTGTTGTGTATTCTGACCGGTTTGTTTGCTTCGTGTACGATGCTAAAAAAAAGATTTCTCTGTATCGTAACGTGGAGCTCTTGTCCGGCCTGATTCTCCAGCTTAACCGTACGATCCACAAAATCTCCCATGCCCGGCCTTACAAGTGATTGGACAGATTGTGCTGACTGTGATCGTGCCGTGCTGCCGTAAGCACCAACTGTAAGGGTCTCAGAGGAAATATCCATACTGTGTTTGCGGAAAAGCGTCAGTCCGGGTGCTTTGGCGATAACCTCAAAATATCCTTGTCCGGGGAAAAACTGAAAAAGCATGTTGTTGACACGAATCGAATCAATACCATCCGGCTTCAGGAATATTCGCGTACCCCTTCTGTCTGTTGTGTAAAACAAATCAAACAAAACATGATAGTTTAGCTGTCTTGTTGTTTCTTTGTTATTGCTGTAAACAGTTCCTTCAATATAGCCCGGAAACAGGTTCTTGATCTCAAAGGAAGCCTCCTCTTCAATTCGTATTTCGCGATCGGAAGACACAAAAGTTTCTCTTATTTGCCGGGCTGACAAAGAAAGAGACCCGATCAGTAGAAAAATTACAAGCAGCCCCAAATGTTTCATAAATATTGCTGTTTTAATGCTGGTTAGAATACTGTGGTTTAATTTTTTGTTGGAATGTATACCGGGAAAGCGGAATACGTGATTACCCCCTTCTTGTTTAAGCCCTCGATGTATAGGATAGTGTGACGGCCTGATTCATTCGCGGGAAGCTGCAGCCTGATTGTTTTGCCGTCATCAGATTCTACTTTTGGCTGCCAGTGTATCGTTCTTGAGACTTCCAGTGCCTGATGCCCTTCAGTAAATATTTTTGATTCAAAAGTCTCAGCAGGCTGATGAAATCCCTGTAACAAATATTCAAAGGACTCATACGAGTGCCTGTCGCCGCGACGTGTATAAATCAACAGTGCACCGTTAGATCCCCTGCTGCCGAATATGGCCGCTTGTGGTCCTGAAATGACCGTCAGACGGTCGATCTCCCTGATGTTCGTGTTCAGAAACTGTCCGCGCGTAACAACTTGTTCGTCCACAAGAAATAACGGTTCATTGTTAAAGATAATGCTGCTGGGTCCTCTGAGCAGGATCCTGCCCCCTTCGATGCTCAGGCCGCGCACCCGTGTTTCCAGAACATCAATCACACGATGGTACTGGTCGCGGATGTCATCAAAATAGATCACCTGGTCGACGTCCCCGTACATCGTTGCGGAGCGCGCCGAAGGGGCAAAACTTCGCCTGGCTGTAATGGGTGTCTCCGGCCTGCGCGTACGTTCCCAGTTATCGCCTCTTTCGGTGATGCTCAAAAGCTGTGTGTTGAAGTTTTTGGAATACCCTTCAATATTGAATGATCCGGATGTCAGTTCAAGATAGAGTGATCTCTTGTCCACACCCTGAACCACCCGAAGCAAGGCTTTGAATTTACCGGTGTAATCCAGACCGTGGAAAGTGAAGAACCCCTTGCTGTCTGTTGTTGTGGAAAACATATTGGTGCCTTCGTGTTCTATAATCAATTCAACACGAACCTCTCCTGTTTCCCGGGCCGATGAGCGTGGCGTAACCTGTCCGCTTAAACCAATCCCATTAGGGAACCCGAATTGTAATTCAGGCACATCTCCGGAGTGCAAGAGGTCCCACTCAAACCGACGCCAGAAGTGTGTCATCATCAGCAAATCAGCAGCCTCAGATGCTTTTTTATTATTGGGGTTCAGGTAAAACCACGGATCTTTGACTTTATTCATCAGGTCATTTGTCAACAACAGACCCGTTGCAATATTCATTCCTGATTCCAGATCTGCCGTTGGTTGATCCAGCACCGCCAAAGAATAGCTGCCGCCGCTATCAAAAACTGCAGAATCAAGTTGAAGTTCAACGGTTGTTTTACCATCTGCTCCTTTTGCCTCTTCAATGTCAGCAAGGCGTATATTGTTAAAAGAATAATTGTTGACAAAAAACAGCCTTTCTGCCACAGGTGTCCCCTTTTTGGAAAACAGGGAAACATGGCAAATTCCGTCGGGAAAATCATTCACCGGAAGGGAAACAAGAGAAGCACCCTCATTCAGTAACAAATCTTCCGAATGAATGATTTTTCCACGTGTATGGGCAAGGAGAAACAGGTGGTTTTCCAAACCTTCATTATTGCTGTTTACACGGATGTGAATCTTGTTGCCTTCCTGGTTTACGGCAAGCAGATAGGCGTCTTTCCGGTGTGTCGGCAGTTCGAATTGTTTTTGGTCTCCGTTTGGAAAACGAATTTCAGTTTTATATTGCAAACCTTTCTCCGGTATGAAGGCAAAAGAGCCCATGCCATCGTGCACAGTGTTAAATGTTGTGACTTCTTTTCCATATTGGTCGCGCAGGGTCCCTTTTACCTCAACTCCCGCACCAAGCCCGTCTGCTGCTTTAAAAGCGACCCGGTTCTCGAGACCCGTAACCAGATGGCCTCCTTCAGGGAAAAATGCAAACTGCCTCTCTTGTTGCGCCGCTTCCACTTTGTTGTTAAAGCGCCTGTTCTTTCTAAGTTCCCTGCGTCTGATATAGTTCGCCTCGTCCGGATTATGAATAAAGATGTCTTTTGTGAAATAAAAGTTGCTGTTAAAGTTCTTCATCCAGTCGGTATAGACCCTGAAGCGGTAATTGCCTTCCGGAAGGGAGTCAGGTATGGTTATATCTCCGTGTGCGACTCCCTCTTTCAAGCGGAGTAAAAGCAATGACAGCAGGTCACCTTCCTGGCTGGTCAGTTCAACGTAGAGGATTGTACTGAGCGTATCAGGATGGTGACTTGCTGCATCCGCCAGATAGGCCTTCAGCCAGATCGTTTCCCCTGCCAGGTAGGAGGTTTTGTCAGTATGCAGATAAGCCTTTTGCTGTGGAAACGCTTCATTATATTGCTTCAGGACGTTTGCCGGGTTGGCTGTACCAGAAAGGTCGTTATCGGCAACAGCAATCGCGCTTCCCAAAAGAAGGGAGAGTCCTGCAATGGTTAAAAAAAAACAATTCAGACTGAATGTGCGCTTATTGCTGTACATGGCGTCATTTTATTTCTGAACACTGAGCGGGATGGTCTGTTGCCCGGTATTGTCACGAACAACAATGTAATACAATCCGCTTCTCAGATCACTTATGTCCAAAGTTAAGGTTTCTCCGGCTATGATATCTTTTTTGTTGTGATGGAGCAGTTGTTTTCCTCTTGTATCGATCAGTTTAATGTGTGCATTTTGTTTGTCATTATTAAAAAAGACATTGACCCTGTTACTCGTCGGATTGGGAAAAACTGTAATATCACCACCCTTGGGATCAAGTTCGTCAACAAAGGTTGGGACATCGGGATCAAACAGTGCAATTACCAGATAGTCTTCGTCCGGCATGATGAACGAATAATCTTTTTCATTGCTCAGGAACTGCCCCTGATGGCTCCAGTAGTGGAAATAGTATCCCGTTTTGGGTTCAGCCCTTACGGAAACCTTCTGGCCGGCAAGGAATCTTCCCTCTCCATAAACTTCACCGGTGTGTTCGGGAGTCATAATGACCTGAAGTCTGACCACCTGATCTGTTGCGTCTGTCACCTCAATATTATCAACGGCAGTGAAGCAGGCATTGTTGCCTTCCACCAGGAAAGCGATGCGGAGTTCGCCGTGCTTGAAGTTCGCAAGGTCTTTGACCGTCCTGAGCCACTGGTACGCGTTGGAAGCACGGTAGTCCGGGTGTTCGTTGGCATCCCAGAGCTTATTAAAAGATCCTCCGTTGCTGCTTACGTAAAGGGCAAGCAACCCGTCATTTCCGGTGGCTTTATTTCCATTGAACCAGAAAGAAAGTGCCGGTTTTTCCATCCCGGAAACATCAAAAGGGGGTGAAATCAGCCAGTTTTCGCTTGTTTCATCTCCGCTGTGATGAACGTATGTAAAATAGTCAGCTGTCTGAGCGGTGATGTCCACCCCTTCCACATTGACCTGATCGGTTGTCAGCCAGCCTTCATTATCTGACTCGACAGTCCAGCAATCCGGAATGTTATTTTCTTCAAAAGTCTCCTGGTAAGGGTAGTCTTCTACGATGTCATTGCAGAGATCCATATGGAACAAATAGGCCGTGTTGGAAAAGCCGGAATGCAATCCATCCGGGTAAACTGCTGTGATGGAATAGGTGTCATAAATATTCCCTGTCGGTCCTTCCTCATCAATATAAGAGAGCGATTCAGCTTCAAAGGCATCTATGCTCTGGATGAATGTGTTGTTCTTGAAAATATTGTATTGAATGGCAGAATTGGTCCATCTGTTATCAACATTGGCTACCTCAACAGCATTGCTCAATTCAATTTCTTCTTTCCTGTTTGTCTGGTCTTCAATATAGATTTTGGAGAGATAGGCAAACTGATATTCATTGTTTCCGGTCACCTGCCAATTGTCGGCAGACCCATTAAAAGAAACTCCATGTCCGTGGTTTATAAACTGGTAAGTTGACGAAGGTGCACCGCTTGGATGGGTGGGGGCAATGGCAACGTAAAACTTGTCTTCGAATGTAAGAGGTTCTTCCAGCTCATAAACAGCTTCTACCAGGCTTTCGGCTTCCAGGATGGGTGACTGATACAGTATGGTAATGCCGGTGTGGTCGTAGACTTTGTATCGGAACTCATTTGAAGACCAGGGGCTGCCGGGTTGGTGGAAAAAAATGTGAGACAATTTGGTCACTGTAATGGGATAGTTCAAGCCAAAGGTATAGGCATTAAAAATGGTAGCTCGTTCCGGTCCCAGATTTGTCTGGTTCACAAAGCTGTGTGAATAAGCGTGCCAGCCCGGATTGTTCGGACTTTGGCCTGGTTTTAGCCATTTAATTTCAACAGCGTCGTTGTCAGCAATGGAGGCGCTTACGAAGCCGGGTGGTGGATATTGCTGGATGTATGGGTCATAGCCCGGAAGCTCTGTAACGCCCGTTTCATCGGGATCAAGGAACCATTTGACTTGTTCAAACATATATTCGCTGTTTTGATCCCAGTGGTAGCTCATCTTCCCGTAAAAATCCGGATTGCCTGTATTGTTGCAGTTTGATGAGCCGCCTGTAAGTGTTCCGACAATCAATCCCTGGGCATTGAATAATGGCGAGCCGGATGAGCCCCCCTCTGAAACGCCGTGTCCGTTTTCTGTTTCTGTCCAGACTACACGCCAGGCGGAATCATCGGCCATGGGTTGACCACTTACAACCGGACCTGATGATACTAAGGTCTGGTTATACGTTGATATTTTTTTGGCATCTCCTGCCGGATGGTGAATGCCAACACCGGAATCACTGGCTATGTCGAGCCTGTTCCATCCGTTGTAATAGGGTCGCCAGGAGAGTGGGGGCTCTTGTTGTAACAACAGCAACTTGAAGTCTGACCCATTGAGCAGCGGTCCTTCAGATAAAAGGTACGCACCATGCATAACGTTGTGTGCAGGTGTGCCGACATTGTAACAGCTGGGCCTTTCGAAATTAAAATAGAACTGCCATGCAAGCATGTCATCTCCACTGGCATTCCTGCCGCAGTGTTCTGCTGTCAGAAAATAAGGCATGGCGTCCTGGTTGACATTGTTTACCAGCGAACCGCTGCACCAGAAGAAGTTATTTCCGACACGCATCAGCATGCGGGCGACACCTCTTTTTTCCCGGTGCCAAAGATCACCCTCAGAACAATTTATATTTACCTGGCATGGTCCTGAATTGCCGAGGTTTCTGCTGTCGGTAAGGTCGATGGTTCCCTGGGTCACATGAATTAAATCTTCAATAACAAAGGTGGATTCGCTCATGAGATCACTGTTCTGATAAACAGTTTCCTGGTATTCAATAATTACAGCATCGCCCGGTATAAGCTGCGTGGACATTAGCAAATGTTCATTGTTGTTCAAATGGGTAAAGCCGCCAATAACGTAGGAGAGCGAAGGGTTATATATGAATAGTTTTGCCCCTTTCGAAAGGTGAAAGTTTTCAAAGATCAGGCCTATGCCTTCAGCTCCGGGTGATGAGACCATCATTTGCCAAACGTGGAGGCTGTCGTTAATGGTTTGCCACTGACCGTGTGTTTGCGGGTTGATACCCGCCTGAAGGGCAAATCCGGCATGCATCGCTTCACCGGGAGGTGTTTCTCTGGAGAGCAGGTAATCGCGTTCCTCCATTTGTTCCAGATTAAGTGGCAGTGCCAGCCGGCTTCCCATCAATGATTCCAGAGGCAGTTCATATTTCTTCGCCAGTGGAATGCCATTTTGTTCAATCTGTGCCTGGGATTGGGGCAGGCCAATTAGTAAAAGCAAAGAAAAAAACAGTGTGAAGGATTTGAAATGG
>SKSI01000039.1 GCA_007123065.1 Bacteroidales bacterium | reverse complement strand
TTAAGATTAAGATTAAGATTAAGATTAAGATTAAGATTAAGATTAAGTATATGCCACCAGTAGGCACAGGGCTTGACTTGTGCACCGAAAAAATATGTGTGTTGAGGGTTGAGCGTTTAGGGTTCAGGTTGTTTAGTAGTCCCTCATTATGAGAGAAATACAGCCCAAGGTTGAATAACTTAAAACACAAGTTACATAAGAGATGGTGATTCAGTTTTGTGATAATTTGCGGATAAAAAAAGAAAATGAAAAGTAAAAATTCCGCTATTTTTTCTTATTATGAAACTTGCATACCGGCGTTAGCAGACAGATATTGCACTTAGGCTTTCTTGCCACACAAATATACCTGCCGTGCAGGATCAGCCAGTGATGCGCAATAGCAACCTGGTGTTCGGGAATGTATTTTAATAACTGCTTTTCTGTTTCCAACGGTGTTTTCGCGTTGGTGGTTAATCCAATACGATTGGAGACTCTGAAAACATGGGTGTCGACCGCGAGAGCAGGTTTGTGATAAATCACCGAAGCAATTACATTGGCCGTTTTTCTTCCTACTCCCGGCAATTTCATCAGCTCTTTAACATCATCAGGAACAATGCCGCCAAACGCTGACTGCAGCTTATGTGCCATCCCGATAAGATTGCGTGTTTTGCTGTTTGGATAGGAACAACTCTTGATATACCCGTAGACTTCGTCAGCAGATGCGGCTGCAAGGCTTTCTGCTTCAGGAAAACGTATGAAAAAATCGGGTGTGATCATATTCACTCGCTTGTCGGTGCATTGCGCCGATAAGATTACAGCAACAATTAACTGGTAAGGGTCCTTGTATAATAATTCAGTTTCCGCTACCGGCTGATTTGTGGCAAAGTAATTCAGAACAAACTCAAATCTCTCCTTTTTTCTCATTCAGACACATTTTTATATTTCACATCTTCACATGTGCTCGTCTTCACATCTTTTCATCTGCCTTAAAAGTAGGTATTTTTTTCTTACTTTAGCCGCGAATTTATTTAACCTGGTAAGTGTAGATTTCCTAAAAGCAGATATTGTATGATTAATGAAAAATTACTCAATCCGCGCAGCATCGTTGTGGTCGGAGGGTCAAACAATGTGATGAAGCCTGGTGGAAAGGTGCTTAAAAACCTGATCGACGGTAAATTTACCGGTGATCTTTATGTAACAAACCTTAAAGAAACCGAAGTACAGGGCATCAAAAGTTATTCCGATGTTTCCGATCTTCCTTTCGTGGATATGGCGATCATTGCGATTGCAGCACGGTTTGTTCCTGAAACGGTTAAGATGCTTGCGCATAAAAAGAATACCCGTGCCTTCATAGTACTTTCAGCCGGTTTCAGTGAAGAGAGTGAGGAGGGTGCTGCATTGGAGCATGAACTTGTAGAGATCGTTAATGGAGTGGATGGTGCATTGATCGGTCCTAATTGCGTTGGCGTGCTGACGCCCTCCCATCATAGCGTATTTACCTATCCCATTCCAAAACTTGACCCAAATGGTTGCGATTTTGTTTCCGGATCGGGGGCTACCGCCTGTTTCATCATGGAAGCGGGAATCCCCAAAGGATTGACATTTGCAAATGTTTTCTCGGTTGGGAATTCTGCACAAATGGGGGTTGAGGAAGTCGTTCAATACTGGGACGAATCTTTTGATCCGAAAACAAGTTCCCGCATTAAACTCCTCTATATTGAAGATATTTCCAAACCGGAACTTTTACTGACACACGCATCATCGCTTATCAGAAAAGGGTGTAAGATTGCGGCTGTTAAGGCAGGCGCTTCTGAAGCAGGAAGCCGTGCTGCCTCTTCGCATACCGGAGCATTGGCCAGCTCAGATGAAGCGGTAGATGCCCTGTTTCGAAAAGCCGGGATTGTTCGCTGCTACGGAAGGGAAGATTTGATAGCCGTGGCTTCCGTGTTTATGCATCCTCCCCTGACAGGCAAACGGATTGCCGTGGTAACCCACGCAGGAGGCCCGGCGGTTATGCTGACAGATGCTTTATCAAATGGTGGAATGGAGGTTCCGCCCATCGATAATTCCAAAAGCCGTGAGTTGTTAACCCACCTTTTTCCCGGTTCTTCCGTTTCAAACCCAATCGATTTTCTGGCTACCGGAACAGCAGAACAGCTTGGCATCATATTGGACTATACCGGGAAACATTTTGACCACATCGACGGTGTGGTGGTAATCTTTGGCACACCCGGACTGTTTCCCGTTTTTGATGTGTATGATGTTTTGCACGAGAAGATGCAAACAAATAAGAAGCCTGTTTTTCCCGTTTTACCAAGCACCTTGACTGCTGCTGATGAGGTAAATGCATTTATCGCCAAGGGGCATGTCAATTTCCCGGATGAAGTGGTGCTGGGACAGGCACTGGCAAGGGTATTCCATACGCCCCCGCCCGCTGAACCGGCAACCGTACCGGATGATGTGGATCATGAAAAGATCAGAAAAATTGTTGACAATGCCAAAGACGGCTACCTCGCTCCCGGGGCTGTTCAGGAACTTCTTGATGCCGCCGGAATACCACGAGCCATTGAGGCAGTTGCCAGTGACCTGAAAGAAGCTTTGCAGGCAGCAAAAAGCATTACTTACCCATTGGTTATGAAGGTTGTAGGTCCTGTGCACAAATCAGACGTAGGTGGTGTGGTCCTGAATGTCAGAAATGATGAACAGCTGACAAAAGAGTTCAACCGGATGATGCAGATTCCCGAAACGATTGCCATTTTGATGCAGCCCATGCTATCAGGTACCGAACTTTTTGCCGGTGCGAAGAGGGAAGATAAATTTGGCCACATGGTGCTTTGCGGCATGGGTGGTATTTTTATTGAAGTACTTAAAGATATTGCCACACGGTTGTCTCCCGTTTCAAAAGTTGAAGCTGCCGAGATGATTTCCGGACTAAAAAGCAAGGCCATGTTGGAGGGAACGCGTGGACAGGAGGGAGTTGATGCAGATCAGTTTGCTGATGTCATTGTGCGATTGTCAGCTCTTGTGCAAGCTGCACCGGAAATCTTCGAAATGGACCTGAATCCCTTGCTGGGAAATCAAAAACAGGTTGTTGCCGTTGATGCACGAATTCATATTGCACGATAATAAATGCGTATGCATATTCTATGTGCTTACATAACATGGTTAAAAAAACATCAAAATGACTGAAAGAATAATTGTTTTATCCCTTTATGCCTTGATGATCATCATTATTGGGATTAGGGGATTACGTGGCACCAAAACATTCAATGATTTTTATCTCGGTGGAGGAAATGTGGGTCCCTGGATGACTGCATTTTCATATGGAACAGCCTATTTCAGTGCTGTTTTATTCATAGGATTTGCCGGGAATATTGGATGGAATTTTGGATATTCCGGACTTTGGATTGCTCTGGTGAATGCCATTATTGGTGTTGCACTGGCCTGGCGACTCGTTGGTATGAAATTAAAGGAGCCTGGCACTGCACTGGGTGCAAATACATTACCGGAGTATTTGAAATTGCGCTATGACAGCCCCGAACTGAAACTCCTTGCAAGCCTTGTTATTTTCGTTTTCATGATCCCCTACACGGCTGCCGTTTTCATGGGCTTGTCCTATCTGTTTACTTCAAATTTTAATATTGAATACTGGCATGCATTACTTTTTATGGGATTCTTTACCTCTCTTTATCTTGTGATGGGAGGATATAAGTCAATGGCTCTCATTGATATGGTTTTTGGAATGATCATGGCAGTGTGTGTGGTCATTTTATTTTTTAGTACTGTAAATGAGGGCGGAGGATTTGCTTCTATTAGCTTTGATCTTCGCGCAATAGATCCGCGTCTGACACAAGCCGTTGGGCCTCCCGGATGGTGGCCCCTTTTGTCGATAGTGCTGCTTACCAGTCTGGCTCCCTTTGCCATGCCGCAGTTGATCCAGAAGTTTTACGCCATCAAGGACAAAGCCACCGTGAAGCGTGGCATGCTTGCCTCAACCCTGTTTGCGATCCTGATTGGCGGAGTGGCTTATTTTGTCGGGGCTACCTCCAGGGTGTTTTTAAGTCCTGAAACGGCTCCTGCGGCATTTGATGTTGCCGGTCGCCCGATTTATGATATTCTGATGCCTGAATTGCTTACCAACGTGGTGCCGGCATCGATCAGTGTTATCATTCTCCTGCTCA
>SKSI01000038.1 GCA_007123065.1 Bacteroidales bacterium | reverse complement strand
TTATGGTTTAGAGTTTATGGTTTAGAGTTTAGGGTTAATTGACCTTAAATGTTTCATCTCCTTTTTCAAGGAAGTTTACAATTTGTGTTGCACCTGCAATTCCGGCATTTACATTGGCTTCCGACGTTTGGGCACCCATTTTCTTTGCCGTAAACACATACCGTCCGTCAAATTTTTCTTCAATCTCTGCCCGGTTGTCGGGAGCAATATCAGAGAGGTATTTAAAGTCAGGACGCTCTTCCATCATTTTTACCAGGTCTTCTTCATCAATCACCTCTTTTCTGGCTGTGTTAACGAGTACGCCGCCTTTGGGCATTTTAGACAACAGCTCATAGTTGATCGATTTTTTGGTCTTGTCGTTGGCAGGGATGTGCAATGAGATAAAATTGCAGGTTGAATAGAGTTCCTCAACTGTTTTCACAGGTTTAATTCCCTCCTTTTCGATATCTTCCTTTTTAACAAAAGGATCAAAGGCATAAAGGTCCATGCCAAACCCTTTTGCAATCTCAGCAACATATTTACCAACGTTGCCATAGGCATGAATTCCGAGTTTCTTGCCGCGCAACTCGGTACCGGCCTTTCCATTGAACCCGTTTCTCAACTGATAGATCATCATTCCGAAGACAAGCTCCGCTACCGCGTTGGAGTTCTGTCCGGGAGTATTCATTGCCACTACTCCTGCTTTTGTGCAGGCGTCCAGATCAATGTTGTCGTAGCCGGCTCCGGCCCTCACGATCACTTTCAGGTTTTTGGCCGACTCAATGATCTCAGCAGTCGCTTTATCGCTTCTGATGATCATTGCATCCACATCAGCAGCAGCCTCTTTCCACTCATCAACAGAAGTATATTTTTCCAACAAAACCAGCTCATAACCTGCCTGGTCAAGCACCTCTCTGATGCCTTCCACGGCAACGGGTGCAAAAGGTTTTTCAGTTGCTATCAATACTTTTTTCATGACACAAACTTTTTTGTTTATAAAATGCTTTTCCCTCTGTAGAAAAACAATATAAAAATGTTAATATTTTAATAAACCACAGATTCACAGATTACAGGATTCACAAACTATTACACAAAATCTGTGAAGCAAGCTCATGAACACCTGTTATAACGAATATTAGTGAACAATCTGTGGCATCATAAACCGGCAATCGACAATCGATAATCGATTTACTTCGCGTGCATTTTTTCAAATTCCTGCATCACATCCACCAGTGCCTGAACGCTTTCCTTCGCCATGGCATTGTAGGTTGAAGCGCGGAATCCGCCTACAGAACGGTGTCCTTTCAGTCCAACCATTCCCTTTCCGGTTGCAAACTCCAGAAAAGTTTTTTCGAGCTCCTGGTATTCGGGCTGCATCACAAAACAGATGTTCATGATGGAACGGCTGTCTTTTGCGGCAGTACCCATGAACAACGGGTTCCTTTCGATTTCTGTATAAAGCAGGTCGGCTTTTTCATGGTTCATTTTCTGCATCACCTCAACACCACCGAGCTTCTTCAGCCAGCGAAGTGTTTCCATGCAGGTATAAATTGGCAAACATGGAGGCGTATTAAACATCGAACCGTTTTCGATATGAGTCTC
The DNA here is from genome assembly GCA_007123065.1 of Bacteroidales bacterium. Taxonomy (GTDB): domain Bacteria; phylum Bacteroidota; class Bacteroidia; order Bacteroidales; family UBA7960; genus PUPG01. The sequence continues at coordinate 2,602 of SKSI01000038.1, read as the reverse complement.
GTACTTCAGCATGGTGGGGATATAACGCTCCACTTTGCCATGAATGTCGTCGCGGATAATCACGAAGGTAGCACCTGCAGGTCCGAGATTCTTCTGTGCACCGCCATAAATCATGCCATATTTTGAAATATCAACCGGGCGACTGAAGATATCGGAGCTCATGTCGGCAATCACCGGCACAGGGCTGTCATAATCTTCGAAGATCTCTGTTCCGAAAATGGTGTTGTTGGTTGTGATGTGGAAATAATCAGCATCTTCGGGGATCGTAAACCCTTTGGGGATGTAGTTGAAGTTTTTGTCAGATGATGAAGCAACCACTTCAACCTCTCCAAAACCTTTTGCTTCTTTAATTGCTTTCTTTGCCCAGGTACCTGTTTCAAGATAGGCAGCCTTTTTGTTCATCAGGTTGAAAGGGATCATACAAAACTGCATGCTGGCGCCACCGCCAAGGAAAAGCACATGATAGTTATCGGGGATGTTAAGCAACTCCCGGAACAAAGCAACAGTCTCATCCATTACCGCCTGAAAGTCTTTACCCCTGTGTGATAATTCCATCACAGAAAGGCCTATCCCATTTAAATCAAGAACTGCTTTTGCCGTGTTTTCAATGACCTCTTTTGCCAAAATCGAAGGACCGGCACTAAAATTATGTTTTTTCATAATGATAGGGTTTTAGTGTGATTAATATAAGATGTTAATACTTTATATGTTTATAATTTATTAAGTGTTTGATATTCTGTGCTTTGTGCTTGTGTTTAAGCTGCCCCTTCAGGGCGCTGGTGGGGTGTTGCCCGCATTTACCCAGGGCGTTGCCACTGGGCTGAATTAAATTGCCCTTTCAGGGCGTTCCGTCTCCTACGTTCTAACCTCCAACTTCTAACCTCCAACCTCAAACCTCAAACTTCCAACTTCCAACTTCCAACTTCTAACCTCCAACTTCCAACCTCGGGTTTGCATAATCATCCCACTGTGTGTCAGAAATCCTGTCACGGTATTTCATTTACTGATTGTTTGCCTTTGTTTATGATCCATTTTATGATAAAAAACCCCATCCGTCCTTACCAGCCCGTTTCCGGGATAACCAACTAAGGAAATCACTTCTTAAAAAAAATAACCGGAAAAATACTGGTCGAATCCTCTGTTGCAAATTGCAACTTTTTTCCCTATTATGCCGCAAATATGGCAAAATAAAACAAGAGGCGAAAGAAAAACAGCAAAATTATTTTTCAACCGCTATCTTTACAATAAAAAACAACAAGATTGAAAGCATTTGCAAATCAACAACAGTTCAATGAGCACCACCATAAATGAACGTATTGATGCCTTTTGCAAGCTGGGAAACAGCATGCGCCTGGTTTCTGAAGCTTTAATACAGGAAGACAAACCAACGTTTCAGCACAAAAGCGAACTTTCCCTTTTTGATGCTTGTATTGAAACCTCACAAATAAACCCATGGTTTACCCGAAAGGAGATATCACGCGCACTCCTGAGCCTTTCAGAAATGCTGGATTGCAACGCGTTAACAACATGGTTAAGAGGCCATCCTGAACTGCTCCGGAACCCCCCGCCTGTAAAAAACATTGCCGTGATAATGGCGGGTAATATTCCGCTTGTAGGCTTTCATGATTTGCTTTGTGTCATCATTTCTGGCCATCATTTCACCGGCAAGCTTTCATCGCAGGATCCATTGCTCCCGATGGCAGTTGCTGAGGTCCTGATTTCTTATCTTTCCGGATTAAAAAACCAGATATCTTTTTCCGGAGAGATCCCACGGGATGCTGACGCATATATCGGAACCGGCAGCGACAACACTGCCCGTTTTTTTGTCTCTTATTTCGCTGATAAGCCCCATATTATCAGGAAAAACAGAAGTTCAATTGCTGTTCTTGCAGGAAATGAATCAAAGTCGGAACTGAAGGCTCTTGGGGAAGACGTTTTTGCCTATTTCGGATTGGGATGCAGAAGCGTATCACATATACTGATTCCTTCTGATTTTAATTTTTCTGAACTGCAAAAGGCATGGAAAGAATACGAATATCTTCTTCATCATAAAAAATATCATCATAACCTGAAGCATACAAGGGCATTATTCATAGCAGATGAAACACCTTTCAGGGATATGGGGTTTTTTCTGCTTCATGAATCCCCTGATATTACCCCGTCAGTTTCTGTATTGAATTATTCTTATTATGATAATCAAAAAGATATCATTCAATTTATTGCGCAACTCCAGCATAAACTACAATGTGTGGCATCCAATTTAAAACTGAACGTTCAAAACACATCTGTAGTTCCTTTAGGTCAGAGTCAATATCCTGATTTGTCAGATTATTCGGATGGTATTGATACAATGGCATTTCTTTTGAAACTTTAACGCATCCTCTCCTTGGTCGAATACTGCCAAAATCTTATATTTGCTTGAATAAAGGTATAAAAATGCCACAGATTCACAGATTAATGAAATCAATATGATGAAACGCACATGACAGGATTTTTGACACACAGGAGGATGATTATTCAACCCGAGGTTAGAAGTTGGAGGTTTGAGGTTAGAAAAAGAAAATCTAACATCCAACATCCAACCTCTAACATCAATTCCTGA
>SKSI01000196.1 GCA_007123065.1 Bacteroidales bacterium | reverse complement strand
TTATACCTCCGGCAAGGGCACCACCACCACCATTATCATTGAAATAATCAATGGCATCCAGCACGTTTTGCTCATAATAATTGGGTGAGGTATAGCCCCAGCTGTTCTGCGATATAGCTGCCCCGTTGTCAGCAGCCCAAACAGGAGCAATATGGAAGCCACCGTTGCTGTTGGCGGCAAAGACCTGGGCCGACATCAGGCGTACCCCGTCATCAGCACCGGAGCCACCGGCAACACCTGAAACCCCGACATTGTTATTGTTCACCGCGGCTACCGTACCGGCCACGTGTGTACCGTGGTTGTGGGGTTCGATATTCGGACTGTCATTTACAAAGTTGTAACCGATGTCATACCACATGTTCCCGGCCAGGTCGGGATGGTTGTAGTCAATACCACCATCAACCACGGCAACAATCACCAAAGTATCCCCTTTTTCGATCTCCCAGGCCTGCGGAAGGCTGATGTCGGCGCCGGGAGTACCATTTTGCTGACCGGTATTGTGATAATGCCACTGATGGACAAACTGCGGATCGTTGGGAATCCAGCCATCTCCATCATTATCACGATTCAGCGGGATGAAGTCCGCTGCATCATGACTCCCGATCAGCTCCTTTTTGAAGGATGGCTCTGCAATCGCCACTTCAGGGAGGCGTTGGTAGTCATGTAACATAGCGACAATGTCGGTCTTTTCATCCACTTCCAGGCGATACCAGAGGTGAAACCCCCATGCTTTATGCCTTTCAGTGAAGGTGTTTCCTAAAGCGGACGACAAAAAGTGCTGTCTGGCAGCACGCACACCATGTTTTTGATTCAAACGGTCCACCTCTTCCATTTGGAATCTGACAAATCCGTCATCATCAAGAGCAAAAGGGTTTTCAGAGAGATGCCTTTCAACATCATCACTAAATTTAATGATCAACACCCCCGGATCATAACTGGAAGGAGTAACTTCCTCGAAACGGATGGGTGGACGTTCTCCACGGTTTACCTCGTATGCAGAGGCCATCAGTAATGAATTGGGAACAAGCAATAGGAAAAACAGAAATGTGAACAGGGTACGGCAGATCGGATTCATTGATTTGTTTTTTTGAAAATAAAATTGAAAATTTTTAAACCACCAAAGGTAATTATTATACACAAATACTTTTTGTGATTGCTGTTTGTTCTTCACATCAACACCTGAAAAAACTATACATTGCCCTAAAAGACTATTCAATAATAAGACAGCCCAAAGGAAGGACAGCCCAGGTGCTGTCCTTTTCAGGCACTCACCGTTAAATTGCATTTATACGATTAAGACTTGAAAAAAGAAAAATCCCATCATTTTATTCATCGAATCAGTATTTTGCCTAATATTGCACTTCATTAACCAAAACAACATTTGTATAACTATGAAAAAACAATCGTTTAGGCTTTCGGCATTGTTCCTTTTACTAATTGGCTTGATCATCGGTTGCGAAAAATCGGATTCGGATGAGATGGAATATCCACATGAACTGGTTTTTTTCACTGAAAACTACGCGCCTTTTAACTATGAGGATATGGGTAAAGTTACCGGTTTTGCTCCCGAATTGCTTGACGAGATCGCCAAAGAGTTAAATTTTAAGCCGGAAATCAACCTTTTGTCATGGAATGATGCGGTTTCAATGCTTGAAGATACCCCCAACGGCGTTTTGTTTTCGATGGTTCTAAACAGTGAAAGAAAAGACAGGTACAACTGGGCAGGCCCTTATGCCGCCCTGGAATACCATTTTTACACAGCATCCGGTAATACGCTGAACTTATCTTCGCTGGAAGATGCCAAAAATGTAGATGCCATTGGAGTGGTTGATGGATATTCCATCACCATATATCTTGAATCGCAAGGTTTTTCAAACCTGGTATACGTTGATAGCCAACAGGATGGTTTTGACCGTTTGCTGCAGGGAGAACTAGACCTTTTCCCGTCCGACAGGCTTTCTGCACAAGCTGCCCTTCAAGCGTCAGGCCATCTGTATTACAACGTAAAAAACATCTTTCCCATAAAAACCGAATTGCTGTATTTTGCCTTCAACAAAGAGGTTCCGGATGAGGTGGTATCTGATTTCCAAACCTCAATTAACCGGTTGAAAAAGAGCGGTTTTATTGCTCAGCTTTCACAAAAATACCTGAACACTTCCGATATTCCCGGCGTCTTGCAAATTTATACAGAGAATTATCCCCCAATCACTTTCATGAACAACTTTGGCGAGATCACCGGATTTGGAACCGATATCGTCAACGAAATTATGCAAAGAAATAACATTTTTGAAAAGATCAAGTTAACCACGTGGAGCAATGCCTACAACATGGCCCTGCACAACCCCGACTTCTGCCTGTTCACTATGGATCGGACAGAACAAAGGGATACTTTATTCCAGTGGGTTGGTCCTATTGGAACCAATGATACGTTTTTTTACGTGAGGGCTGATTCCGACATCACCATCAACAGCATCGAAGATGCCATGGCGCTTGATGCCGTCGGAACAGTGAGCTCCTGGTTTTCGGATCAGCACCTGCGGGATTTGGGATTCACTAACCTGGTATCTGATGGAGATCCCGGAACGGTTGTTGAATGGTTAATGTCGGGAGAGGTAGACGCCTTTGTTTGCTCGGCAATCACCATTTCTGACATCCTCCAGGCAAACGACTTTTCCTTCGATGACGTCAGGGAAGAGCCTTTTACGTTATTATCGTCGGACTTTTACATCTCCTTTTCCAAAAACACACCTGAGACAACCGTGAACCTGTGGCAGGAAACACTGGATGCCATGCAAACAGATGGCACCTACGATGCCATTTATGAAAAATGGTTGGAGAATTAAAAACATCTGACGCGAAAGGATTTTGTTGTAAATTACATCCAATTGTTCAGGACCAATCCGGTTATTCTTTCCTTTGGTATGATGCTGGTGTTTTTCAGCAGCTTTTGCCAGACATTCATCGTATCGCTGTATATTCCGGAGCTGATGTAGGCTTTTAGCTTAAGCAGATGCTAATTATTTAATTCATGTAAATCTGCCGCATCGGTATTCCCGGATAAGCTGCCGCTAGCACGGACACACCCATCCTGTCCTGTCAGCACTTCTCAGCCACCACCAGCATCTCAAAATCCTTGGTGGTGAGTTTGTGCTCCCGGCTGAACTCCCCCAGACGGGCGCCAAAAATATCTATTTTGTTAAAGCCCAGTGTTTTGAGCAGCCAGGTAATCTCGGGCGGGATGTAATAGCGCTCGTTGCACACAAAAGACTTTTTATTGCCGTCGTCATCTTCCAGGTAGGTGATGTTGTGGTCGCGGAAGGTCATCATGTCAAAGCTGCTGTTTTCATATGTTGCGCCACCTTCATCCGTTGTTTTGTCGTGAAAATCATTGATAGAGTGCAACAGAGGAAACAGCCCGTTTAAGGTTGTGAAGATAAACTTCCCGGGTCGTTTCAGGGCTTTTGCTGCATTCTCCAGGATCTGGTAGTTCATTTCATCGGTTTCCATCAGCGGGAAACCACCCTCGCAAAGCATGATCACCAGGTCAAACGCTTCGTTGAATGGCATGTTGCGGGCATCCATCACCTCAAAACGAATGTCAAGACCGACCTCCTTTGCCTTTTCCCGGGCTCGTTTGATCTGTGAAGGGCTCAGGTCAACCCCGGTTATGTTATAACCCCGACCGGCCAGCTCAATGGCGTGCCGCCCGGTTCCACATCCCACATCCAAAATCCGGAGAGATTTATCAGATCCAATTTCCTGTTCAATAAAATCACATTCGCCAAGGGTGCCCTTTGTAAAGCTTTCCTGGTCATATTTCCGGCTGGCGTTCTCAAAAAATTCTTCGTACCACTGTTTCATGTGTTTATATTTCCTTAAATATTTAATAATCTGTGCTTTGTAAGTTTACCCAAGATCAGGAATTGATTTTAGAGGTTAGATGTTGGATGTTAGATGTTAGATTTTCTTTTTTCTAACCTCAAACCTCCAACTTCTAACCTCGTGTTTGCATAATCATCCCCCTGTGTCAAAATCTTTAACATGGGCGCTTTATGTATTTTTAGAATGCACGCATGCGAATTCGAAACATGTATGCACCTGATTTCAATCCAGGGATATGACCATCCATCCTTTAATATTTTCAGCCTCCATCATGATGCGGTATTCACCAGGTTGGAGTTCTACAGACAGGAACTGCCGGCCGGCACCAACCGAATAGC
>SKSI01000111.1 GCA_007123065.1 Bacteroidales bacterium | reverse complement strand
GAAAATTATGACCTCCTGAAAACAGGTTGGGGCAGGGGAGTCCCATGAATGATAAACGCGCCCCGTCCGTGCCGCCACGCACCGGCCTGATCAAAGGGGTGATCCCAATATCTTCCATGGCCTGTTTTGCCAGTGCAATGATCTCCATTCTGCTGCTGATCTTGTTGAGCATGTTGTAATATTGATCCTTGATCGTCAGGTTGAACCGTCCGGAACCATATTTCTCATTCATCACCATGCTGTTGCGCCGCATTTCCGCTTTGCGTTGCTCAAATCTTTGGTTGTCATGGTCGCGGATGATGTATTCGAGCTCGGCCTCATCCACGTTGCCGGTAAAGCGGTACAAATGGAAAAAACCTTCCCGGTCTGTGGTATGCTCCGGTCTCTGCCGGTTCGGCAGCAGGCTGTTATACTCCATGCCAAGCATAATGGCATTGATCATCTTGTCTTTGCCTTCTCCCGGATGGATGTTTCTCCCTTTGATCAGCACCTTTGCAAATGCTGCATTGAAATTCTCAAACTGAAGTTCGCCCAGCTCTCCACCATCGATGGTGAAAGCAAAGTCGGCACCAAACTTGTTAACGTCAAAGTGGTCCGCCCCCCGACCGATCTCTTCATCCGGGGTAAAGGCGATCCTTATGTTTCCGTGAAGGATATGGGGATTTTCTGTCAGGTATTCGATCGCGGCCATGATTTCGGCAATCCCCGCTTTGTTGTCGGCACCCAGCAGGGTTGTTCCGTCGGTGGTGATCAGTGTCTGACCGACATATTTTTTCAATACCGGAAAATCACTGACACGCATCAGGATGTCTTCCTCCCGGTTCAGGAGAATGTCCTTTCCGGTGTAGTTCTCATGAATTACAGCCCGGATGTTGCTTCCCCGCATGTCGGGACTGGTGTCCATGTGTGCGATCAGACCCATTACAGGAATGATTCCATCGACATTTGCCGGAACGGTCGCCATCACATATCCTTTTTCATCCATGTGGGCATCTTTCAATCCCATCTCACGGAGTTCATCCGCAAGCATTTTTCCCAATAACAGCTGGTTACTGCTGCTGGGCGACTCTGACGACTCCGGGTCGCTTTGTGTATCAATGGCAATGTATCTTAGAAATCTCTCAAGCAGTAGGTCTTTCACGGGGTGGTTTATTGGATAATTGCATAATTGGTTGATTGGTTGATTGGTTGATTGGTTGATTGGTTGTTTAGCGTTAAGCGTTTCCTGTCATTCTAGCGCCAGCGAAGAATCTGTTAGTTATCTAAGAGATCCTTCACTTTGTTAGGAAGACAAGGAGCCAGCCTCGTTCTCAGCTCCCCAAAAGTTATCTGTGAGCCCGTTTTTTCAACATGATTCCGGCCATGAACCGACCGGTTACACCGTTGTTTGCTCTTGAAGAGAAGAAAGTGTCGGCATGACACTGTGTGCATATTTCCGAAACTTCGATATGCTCCCTTTTAAGACCCGCATCGGTCAGTTGTTTAACGTTGGCAGTCCACTGGTCGAAGATATATTTTCCTTCGTTTTCGGCAGGTTTTATTACATCTTTAACTGGGCCCAGTGATATCCTGGCTTCCCTGTATACATCTTCACCAACTTCATAGCAGCAGGGCCCGTTTGCCGGACCGAGACCGGCATAGATATCTTCAGCACGAGATCCGTAATTCTGTATCATTTTCGACACCGCTTCCGTAACAATCTTTTTTAATGTACTCCTCCAGCCGGCGTGCAGTGCTGCAATCACCTTCTGAACCGGATCATAAAGAAGGATGGGAACACAATCGGCTATCTGAATGGTGAGGCAGATATTTTTCACGTTACTGACCATTCCGTCGGTGTTTTCGAGTGCTGAATCCTTTTCCAGGGCACCTTTCCCCCTTTGCGCATCACTGATGATGGCCACATTCGCACTATGGCACTGGTTTGCAAACGTGAATTTCGTCAGGTCGATTCCGATCGCTTCCGACAAAAAACGACGGTTTTGTAACACACGGAAATTATCATCTCCCACGTGAAACCCGGTATTTAATGAAGAGAAATGACCGTCGCTGATCCCCCCCTGCCGGGAGGAAATAAAATGACTGATGTTGTCAAACCGGGAAAACAGCCTGAAATGAAAAGTTGCTATGCCCTCTTTTTCTAGTTGTTCCATGTTGTCTGGTTTTCTTTTTTTCAAATATACGAGTCAAATTTTGATTGTCAATCAATTAGATTAAAAAAATGACACTCTTAAAATGCTTCATTAATCGGTGCGAAAAAGATCGGAAGCAATACCATCTGCAAACAATTTGCCTCGATCGGTAAGAATAAGATGGCCCTCCTTTTTGATAAGCATCTCATTCCTGATATGCTTTTCAGCCTGCAATTCCAGATTTTCACCGGATAGTTCGCTCCATTTTTCTTTGATATAGTTCAGGTTACAACCCCACATCGTGCGTAGCGAGGTCATTACATATTCATCAAACTGCTGTATTTCCGATAAAAGTTCCGTTTCCTGCGGAATGATGCCATCATTTACGGATCGGATGTAGGTTGTGGTGTTGGAAACATTCCAACTTCTTTTCCCGGGCAGGTGGCTGTGTGCCGATGGACCCAGACCCAGGTAGCTCGCACCGGTCCAGTAAAGCATGTTGTGCCTGCTGAAACAGCCGGGCCGGGCAAAGTTGGATATTTCATAATGGAGGTAATCATGCTGTTGTAATACCTGCAGCATCAGGTCAAATTGTCTGGCAGATTGTTCCTCGTCCACGGGCAGGGCTGTTCCTTTGCGGATCATGTATTCCAGCGGTGTTTTTGGCTCAACGGTTAGCGCGTATGCCGAAACATGGGGTATGTCAAACTCCAGAACACGTTTCAGGTTCTCCTTCCAGAGCTGATCGCTTAGTCCGGGCGTTCCATAAATGAGATCAATGCCAATGTTTTCAAACCCGGCTTTTCTGCTGTTCAGGATGCTATTTAGTGCCTGATCCGGTGAATGGATACGGTTCATATATGCCAGGTCTCCTCTATGGAAGCTTTGAATACCAATGCTCAGCCTGTTGATTCCAATTGATTTAAGCTCCCTGAGCCCATTCAGACTCAGGTCGTCAGGATTGGCCTCCATAGTAATCTCTGCGCCTTCCCTGATGTTAAAAATGCGGTTGATCTTCTGAAGTATTCTGTCAATGTCTGAGTTATTCAGTAAGGAGGGCGTGCCGCCGCCCAGATACAGGGTTTCAATTCCCGTGGCTTTGTTTTGATGAAAAAAATCCTTTTGCATTTCTGCTTCACGTATCAGGGCATCCGGATACCCATCCAAATTTTTATGTGAAACAGAAAAATGGAAATTGCAGTAATGACAAGCCTGCCGGCAGAATGGGATATGTATATAAATTCCTGACATATTGTTTTTTGTGATGATTAGGATGATATGGGCTTGTTTGCACGCGGATGGTAGGTGATCAGGTTGTCGCGCAGGTATTCTTTGCTTAGATGGGTGTATATTTCTGTTGTTGTGATTGATTCGTGACCGAGCATATCCTGCACCGCCCGGAGATCTGCTCCATTTTCCACGAGGTGCGTGGCAAAGCTGTGCCGTAAGGTGTGCGGACTGGCTGTTTTCTTTATACCTGCAGCCTGGCAGAGGTCTTTGATGATCAGAAATACCATCACCCGGCTCAGGCTTTTCCCCCTTCGACTCAAAAACAGATGGTCTTCAAATCCACGCGAAATATTAAGTCTGTTGCGTGTGCTGTTGATGTACAGGTCGATATGTTTTAGCGCTACCCTTCCTACAGGAACAATCCGTTGTTTATTCCCCTTTCCCGTTACCTTAATGAATTCATCAGAAAAATAAACTTCTGAAACTTTAATGTTGACAAGTTCAGAAACCCGGAGTCCGCAACCGTATAAAGTTTCAACCATGGCGCGGTTGCGTTGCCCCTCCGGAGTACTCATGTCGATCGCGTTGATGAGGGCATCCACTTCATGTATAGCCAGCACTTCCGGCAGCTTTCTGCCTATACGCGGCGTTTCCAGATTGGACGCCGGATTGGTTTGAATGGCGTTTTCAATCAAAAGATACTTAAAAAAAGCTTTGATGCCAGATATGATTCTGGCTTGTGTGCGCGCACCTACACCCATTGCATGGATCTCATGAACGAAAATCAGAAGATCCTTGTGCGTGAGCCTGTCGGGAGCAATATGATTGGATTCACCTGAGAAATAGGAAGCAAGCTTGT
>SKSI01000143.1 GCA_007123065.1 Bacteroidales bacterium | reverse complement strand
TCCCTTCGGTACAATTTGCAACAGTTCAACTTCTTCCTGACTGCGCTGATCAACCCGTGAAACCGTCTGACCGGAAAAGACCATGTCTCCATGTTCATCAAGGATGGCATATTCGCAGAAGCCCTCTTTGTTGACCAGAATGCTGTATCCGTCTGTCGTTTCGGCCCAGTTGATTTTCTCATCACCCATCATACGTATGGTTATTGTTGAACCATCTGCCTGTTGGAATTCAATGGGATTTGGATAAGCCGGCACGGAGTATACATAATGAGGCCCCCATAGAAGCATAAGCATGAGCAAAATACCCGTATGTTTTTGAATGCAATTGTATGTAAATAATCTTTGGATGGTTTTAATTTTAAGAAAACTCATGTATCATTTATTGATTTTGTTCAGAAAATTTTGTGTTTGTTTTGTCCTGTCCTCCTTGTTGCGGGCGACGATACCGGTTGAAACGGGATTTCCTTCATCATCATAAGACGCATATTCATAAAACCCTTCATTACCCATTAGCAACAGCAAGTGATCTTCTGTTGTAACAATATGGCTGTTTTCATCACCGGTCATAAAAATCCGGAGCGTATATCCATCAGGAAGTTCGTAGGAAATAAGACCCGGATAGGCTATCACTCCGGCAGAAGGACCGGATTCATCCTTTTTTGTGTTTTCAGCGTGGAAGCTGAATGCTCTTTTATCAGGCTTCACATCAATTTTGCTGATGCATGTAATTTCCACCATCTTACCAACCATGCAAATACTCATCATTGCCGGAGTTTCTATGAAGGTGATATGGACAAGCATGCTGTCGACAGGTGTGAAGTCGAGCTCATGTAAATTAACCGGTTCAAGACGTTCTCCTGATTGCAGAATCAGTATCCATTGGCATCCGCTCAGTCCGGTATAATCTACCAGTAAAGCAGGAACACCGTCCTTACAGCTTTTTTCAGGACAAGCGGTAAGGAGCAGCATTGCAGAAACAAGGAGCAGAATGGATTTAAATCTGGTTACCACAAACATACAGGTTCGGATTTAGTTTAATAACTGGTTGATCTTGTCCAGTTCGGCTTGTTCAAAGTGCTTATGATCCAATGCCTGAAGGTTGTTTTCGAGCTGTTGTATGCTGCTTGCTCCGACCAGTACTGAAGTAACGCGCGGATCTTTCAGAAGCCAGACGATCGCCATTTGCGCGAGACTCTGGCCCCGTTCTCTGGCGACGTCATTCAGTTTGAGAATACGCTGCAGAATATCCGGTTTGATATCTTCTTTTTTGAGAAACCCGGTTGATTTCCCTGCTCTTGAATCTTCCGGAATGCCCTTCAGATATCTGTCGGTAAGCATTCCCTGTGCCAGTGGCGAATAGGCAATGCAGCCGATGCCATGTTTGTCAAGCACATCAAGCAGTGATTCTTCAACGTGTCTGTCGAGCATCGAATAGCGTGGCTGATGGATGAGGCAAGGTGTGCCAAGCTTGCGGAGTATGGCGACCGCTTCTTCTGTTTGCTCTGCTGAATAGTTTGAGAGTCCGACATAAAGCGCTTTCCCTTGCCTGACAATGTGATCCAGTGCCATCAATGTCTCTTCAAGTGGCGTGTCCTGGTCAAAACGATGGTGGTAGAAAATATCGACATAGTCTAGTCCCATCCGTTGCAGGCTTTTGTCGAGGCTGGAGATCAGATATTTTCTTGAACCGCCATCACCGTATGGTCCGGGCCACATGTAATAACCGGCTTTTGTTGAGATGATCATCTCATCCCTGAGGCTTTTGAAGTCGGTGGCAAGCATTCGGCCAAAGTTGATCTCGGCACTTCCTCCGGGTGGCCCGTAATTGTTGGCCAGGTCAAAATGGGTGATGCCGGCATCAAAAGCGCGTCTTACGATGCGCCGACCCGTTTCATAGGGGTCTACGCCACCAAAGTTGTGCCAGAGTCCCAGAGATATGGCAGGGAGCTTCAGTCCGCTGCGTCCGCAATGATTAAAAGACATCAACTCATAACGGTTTCTGATAGGTACGTATGCCATAATTCATGAGATTAAAAAAGTGGCTTTTAATGAAGCATCCCGCCTGGGAATGATCCATTAAAAGCCACACAATAAATGATTACTTAATAATCTGAATGCGTCGGGTTTGAATCATTTCGTCATCGGTGTAAATACGCACGAAATAAATGCCTGCATCCAGCTGGTTGATGTCAACAGAAATCTGCTCAGCACCTACATCAATAGTCTTGACCAATTGTCCGTTGATATCGGTAAGCGTTAGTTGGCTTATGAATAAATTTGATTCAACGGTAAACCTGTTTTGTGCAGGGTTGGGAAAGATATCAATGGTATACTCAGCGAGTTCATTGATTCCCGTATCATCGACATACAAGACAACACTTCTGAAAACGTCCTGATCGATCACGTCCACAGTTCCTTCTGCAGGGAAGTACATATCTTTTTCAATAATATAATCATAAGAACCGGGAACGATATCAGTAAAATCATAATGTCCTGCAGTATGTTCTGTACCATTCAATATGACCATGGCACCCTCTATGGGGTCTCCGTCAACTGTAATGGGTTCAAACACCAGGTTGTAAACAATCAGTTCGAGTATCACGTCTTCACTTACATCATCACCATCAACAATCACGGTATCAGCAACTGAGTGATAGCCCTCTTTTTCAGCTGTGTACTCATAGGTTCCGCCTGTAATATCATCAATCGTATAAACACCTGCATCCAGTATTTCGCCGTCAAAGGTAATGATCGCATCATCCAGTTCTGCTTCATTTTGGTCAAAAACATTGAAGTTCACTGTAAACCTGTGTTCAACCAGCACAACAGTTTCAATGACATGTTCATCAACAACTTCAATTTCCCCTTCAAACATTTCAAAACCGTCTTTCTCAACACTGTAAGCATGCAAGCCAGGTTCAATTTGATTGAAAAAATACAATCCCGGAATAACTTCTACGCCGGTTTTGGCGTCAAGGGTAACCGTGGCACCTGTAACAGGGTTTTCCTCTTCATCAACAACTTCAATGCTGACCTCATAAAAAGCGCCAATGCCTTCGAGTATCACGTCATCTATATTCCAGTCCCAAATATTAAAGGTGTTACCATCCCAGCGGAATGCGAGCTGGAAGGTTGTTGCGTCAGGCGTGAGTTCAAGGGTGAATTCTTCCAGAACAGGGCCATAATCTAATGAGCCTTCATTAAAAGACATGAGTTCAGTCCAGCTTTGTCTCTGGTCGGTGGTATATAATACAGCTATTTCTCCTGCGGCAGATCCATAATTTCTTAGGAACTGTCTGAAGCTAAGTTCTAATTCGCTATATCCCGCAATATCCACTTCGTGTGTTAACAGTTTGGAGGTAGCTGTAAACGAAGGGCTCCAGTCCAGCCGCATTTGTGGTGCTTCACCACCGGCGGTTTCCGAATCGTGTACGCCCCAGTTGCTTTCACCTGGTCCGTCAATGAACCATCCTGTCGGGAGCTCCCCAACTGAATGTTCAAAAGGTTCATAGATCAGGAGTCCTTCTGCACCAAGTGTTGCGACATTTGAAGTGCCGATACCTCCTTCGCCCACGTGGTTTACTGCTGTAACCTCATAAAAATAGTTACCGATTCCCGGTACTTCTGTATCAAAGAGAACAGTTTCGGTTGTTTCAGAGATCACTTCGTCGCCACCCGGGAAGCGATGAATGGTATAGGTAAGGTTGGAGCCGTCGAAAAAGCCGTCGTTGAGTCCTGATTCCGGAGCTTCCCAGGTCAGGATTGCATTATCTCCTGCAGCACTGAGCGCGATGTTTTCAGGTGCTGCCGGGCGGTCGTGCCCGATGTATGCTCCACCGCTTACAGCCAGACCTTCTCCGGCAAAGTTTACACCCCGGATGATGTAAAAGTAAGAACCGTCAGCGTTAATATCGTCATCGGTATAGGTTGTTTCTTCACCAATAACGGGATCTTGAATGACATGAATCAAGTCTTCACCCTTGTAGATATTAATTTCGTCGAGTTCTGTAAGGGTTTCTCCTGATGCGGTCTCTGTGGGGTTAGTCCAGCTGATCTCTGCAGAGAGTGCTCCTTCCGGATCCGCGGTGATGGTAAGCCCGGTTGGTGCTGCCGGTGCGTCAGGGTCAGCCATATTGAACAGGGTTTCGTTAAGGGCGGCAAATGCGTTCACCCTTCCGGTTCCGAGCTGACCAACGTAACCGGAGTTGCTGCCGTCTACGTCGTCGGTTGTTGTAATGAGCATATTTTTGATCTCTTCTGAAT
>SKSI01000170.1 GCA_007123065.1 Bacteroidales bacterium | reverse complement strand
GTTAGTCTGGAAGGGTTTAACCGTGGCATTTACCTACTGGAAGTCAGGACAAAAGACAGCATCCTGAAGGTGATCAGGGTTGAAAAAAGATAAGATGCTGCCGTTCGATATTTTCCAAAAAACATAACTTTGTTGGCGTTATCTAATTTTTAAACTATACCTCTATGCGCAATTTCTTTTCTTCAGGGCTTTTTATCTTTACTTTTAGTTTACTTATTCTTGTTTCCTGCGTTTCGTCTGACGAACGCCTCGAGCGTAAGGCTGCAGCCATCCACGCCGAAATACTCACGTTGGACAGTCACGTGGATACACCTTTGATGCTTACGCGTGAAGGCTTCGACATCAGCAAGCGCAACGACCCCCGTGAAGGTGGCGGCAAACTGGACTTTCCGCGAATGGAAGAGGGAGGACTTGATGCCGTTTTCTTCGCCGTTTTTCTGGGACAGGGATCCCTTAACCCTGAAGCCTATGCACAAGCACACGACAGGGCACTGCATATTTTTGATCTCATCCACCAGGCCATAGATAAAAATCAGGAAGTTGCCGAACTGGCCCTCACTCCGGATGATGCCTATCGCCTTCGTGACGAAGGGCGCCGTGCAATCTATATCGGCAATGAGAACGCCTACCCGATCGGAATGGATCTGGGTTTGCTGCAAACCTATTACGATCTGGGCAGCAGGTATATGGGCCTCTCGCACACACGCCACAATCAGATCTGCGATGCATCAACGGATAATGACCCCCCGCTGCATAACGGATTGTCAGACTTTGGTGTGGAAGTGGTGAAAGAGTTGAACCGGCTTGGCATGATGGTGGACGTGAGCCATATTTCCGATCAGGCTTTTTATGATGTGCTTGAAGTAAGCAAAGCTCCCGTGATTGCCTCACATTCAAGTGCACGCGCCATCTGTGATCATCCCCGCAACCTGGATGACGATATGATAATCGCACTCGCGGAAAATGGCGGCGTGCTGCAGTTGTGTATCCTCAGCGCCTATGTAAAAGAGATGGAACCAAGCCCAAAACGACAGGCAGCGTTCGAAGAGCTGAGGGAAAAATGGAACAACTTCCAGGACCTTACTGATGAAGAAATGGATCAGGCAAGAAACGAGTGGTGGGCTATAAACCGGAAGTATCCTGCACCACTGGCTTATGTTTCCGATATTGTTGATCATCTTGACCATGTGGTGAACCTTGTCGGCATTGATTACGTGGGCATCGGCACAGACTTTGACGGAGGTGGCGCACTTAAAGACTGCTATGATGTTTCAGAGCTCGGTAACATCACTTTGGAGATGGTTCGTCGCGGCTACACGAAGGAGGAGGTCGAAAAGGTGTGGTCCGGCAACTTCATGCGCGTATTCAGCGAAACGGAAGAGGTGGCCCGCGCGATGCAGGGAAGGTGAGAACTGCAAATTAGCAGATGTGCTAAACATCTAAACAACTAAACCAAACACCAAAAGTCATTCATCCATTTAACTAAAAAATAAACCATATGAAACATCCCATTATTCTTGCAATGCTTTTTATGATGCCGGTGATTGCCCTGCACGGACAGGCAAACAGCATTATCGGAGTTTGGCTTACTGAAGACGGCGACTCCCGGGTTGAGGTATTCCAAAAAGATGACGGCCGGTTTTATGGTCGTGTTGTGTGGCTGGAAGAGCCGCTGAATGAGGAGGGAAAACCCAAGGTGGATGATCAGAACCCGGATGCAGCCATGCACGATGTTCCCATCATCGGTCTGGAAGTACTCCAAAGTTTCACCTATAACCAATCAAAAGAGGAGTGGACCGGAGGCACCATCTATGACCCGAAAAACGGACGAACTTACAGTGCATATCTAAGACTTGACGGGGAAAACACCCTCCGGATGCGCGGATATGTTTACGGTATGCGGTTTCTCGGACGTTCTTCCTACTGGACACGGGAGTGATCCAGGGAACTGGGAGCTGGGAGCTGGGAGCTGAGGGACTTGAGGGACTTAAGAGAACTGAGAACTGGGAGCTGGGAAGGGGTGAAAATTTGCAAATTAGCAGATTAGCAAATTAGCAGATGTGCTAAACAACTAAACGACTAAACAACTAAACCAAACACCAAACGCCAATCATCCATTTAGCCAATAAACTGTTAATTCAGGATTTCCTTCACGAACTTCTGTTCTCTGGCGCGTCCTTCGTTATACATTTTGATCCACTCCATCAGGCCTAAAATTGCCAGCACCAGGAACACGGTAAACTGAAAACTGGTAAATACAAGATCCTTGACAAAATACAGCGGGATGGAAATGATGTTACCGGCTATCCAGTAAATCCAGTTTTCAATCTTTTTTCGGGCCATGTAAAACATGCCAATCAAAAATATAGAAGTGGTCAGGGAGTCCACATAAGGGATGTATGATTGCATATACGCGACATCATCCTGTTTAAAGATGTAAATAAGTCCAAATACAACTACGTACAACACAGGGATCATTCCAATTCCAATAGCCTGCTGGGTTTTTGAATTCCAGCTTATCGGCCGGAATCGCTTCAGATCATCCTTCCTGGTCCAGATGTACCATCCATAAATACTCATACTGGTATAGAACACGTTAATTCCCATATCGGCATAAAGCTGGAAGTTGAAACAGATATACACATAGATTACCGTGCTGACGATACCGGTTGGGTAGACCAACAAATTTGCCTGCTTGGCAAACCAAACACTCATGATTCCAAAAAACACAGCCACCAGCTCCAGCCAGGTAGTGTTCATGACATTCTCATAAAAAATCTCAAAAAAAGAAGAAAGCAACATAGAGACAAAAATTAATTACGTGGGTTTTCGTGTGTTGTATTGATTCATAGTGCGTGAAACGCCTTGCATACCGAAGCTCAGGAGCATATTGCAGGCAATGTCAATTTGTGGATTGATAAGCTCCAGCTCTTCATCCGACCATTTGCCCAGCACGTATTGTGACTGAAAACCTTTGGGATAATCTCCGCCGATGCCGAAGCGCAGTCGTGCAAACTGATCTGTACCGAGGTGATCGATAATATCTGTCAGTCCGTTATGTCCGCCGGCACCACCCTTGGGCCGCATGCGCAACGTTCCGGGAGGTAAAGCCACATCATCGGCAATCACAAGCAGATTTTCGAGTTCGATCTTTTCCTTATTCATCCAGTACAGAACCGGTCGGCCGCTTCTGTTCATATAGGTTGATGGTTTCAGAAGGTAAAAAATACGACCTTTAAAGCGAAAGGAAGCCATATCGCCGTAACGTGCCGGTGTAAAAACAACCTCACGTGCAGCGACAAAACGGTCCAACACCATGAAACCGATATTATGACGGGTTTCGGCATATTCAGGACCAATATTTCCCAGTCCGGCAATCAGATATTTCATTATCAAAAAATATCATCAAAAATAAACAAAAAGGCATAAAGCTGGTCAACAACCTTATGCCTTTGAAATCATTGCTGATATTCCGGTCTGTAATCCGGAACTGAATCAGTGGTTTATTATTCTTTAGAGGCGTCTTCTTCAGAGGCTTCTCCTTCTCCTTCTTCTCCTTCAGCAGCTTCTCCTTCTTCTCCTTCAACCTCTTCTCCTTCAGGTTCAACCGGTGCCATCATTGCTGCCCTGGCAGATTTAACAAGAACAACAACTGAATTTTCCTGGTCAAGGAGGGTGATATCGTCAAGTTCGAGCTGGCCTACGACAAAAGAATCACCAATCTCCAATGCAGAGATATCAATTTCAATCTCCGCCGGGAGTTTATTTGCCAGTGCCATAACATTCAGCCTGCGCCTTTTGGTCAATAACTTACCGCCGGCGATCACACCCGGGCTATCACCAACCACCTTGATTGGTACAGAAATCTTAACCGGCTTGTCGGGAAAGACCTCCAAAAAGTCTGCATGGATAATTTTATCCGTAACAGGATGATATTGAATGTCCTGGAGAACTGCCTCCATTTTCTTGCCCTCAATGTCGAGTGACACGATACAGGCGTCGGGAGTAAAAACAATGTCTTTAAAGCCTTTTTCAGAGGTATAAAACTGAAGTTGTTCTTTTCCTCCATAGATAACGCAAGGCACATTACCCTCCCTGCGCAACCGCTTTGCATCTTTTTTCCCTACGTTCTCTCTCAGAGAACCGCTCATAGATACTTTTTTCATCGGTTTTTAAATTATGGGTTAATAATTCACAATCAGGATTCCCTGATTTTAAGGCCGCAAAGATAGTAAAAATGTTTAGAAGTTTAGAAGTTTAGAAGTTTAGAAGTTTAGAAGTTTAGAAGTT
>SKSI01000207.1 GCA_007123065.1 Bacteroidales bacterium | reverse complement strand
ATTTGTTTTTAAGGAAAGATGATTCCCGGGTAATCACTTACAAGCGCTTTGGGGATGTTTGCATTGTATTTGCTGTTGATGGCTTCGATGAATGCGTTGGCAACAATGGCATTTCCTCTCGCGGATAAATGCACGGCGTCGAGTGAAAATGCACCACCTGTGACAAATTCCGTGTTAAATTCCAGGGCATCGAAGAAGATGCCGCTTTGTGTCTTTTTTAGCAGCGTGTTTGCATCAACCAGTGCCAGATTGAACTGATCAGCAGCAGAATCAATAATATTGTTGTAGCTGTCAACAGCATTTTCAATAACATCCATTTGTTCCAGTGATAAATAGTATTCTGCGGGCAAAAATACCTGGGTGCCCCAGTTTTCTTCGATAATCCCCGACATAGCCGTTATCAAAACGCGTTCACCCTCCTCGAGCTGACGAAAACCTGCCGGATGATCTTCATCAACAACAACCAACGGGTTTGGTCCAAGCTCAAAAACCACATGAGGGGCTTCGCTGTAAGCATTATTGAGTATGTCAACAATGATTTGATCTTCAATCACAATTGCATTGTAAGGAATGGTGTTGAAAAACGGAATCACTGTAACTCCGGGAATATTCCCAATTACCCCTTTGGCACCATTGGCAGTTAACTGACTGAGCATAAACATGATAGCCTGCTGAAAATTAGCTGTTGGTGTAATGCCCAGTCCTTCGCCGCCGCCCAATGCGTAACTAAGAATATTATTGCTGCCGGTCCAGAGAGAGAAGAATGTCGGTTCCATAGCAATGGCGTCGTCGAAGACACTTGTTGCCGGACTGGAAGCAAAACGACCGAAATAGGGATTCATTGTGGCATATCCCGGAGCCAGGAGATGCTCTGCTTGTGCTCCGGGAACTCCCATATTATGAAACGGCCCTTCAGATTCGAAAATGTTTTCGAAGTTAGCAGGGTCAGGTTCACCTGGCATTGGAACGGGTAGCAATGATCCTCCAACGACAGATAGAACCAGTCGGCCACCAAGGCCCAGCTCATCTTTCATGAGAGGTTGGTTGAATTCGGACAGGCCGGTATGCATCAACTGACCAGCCAGGATATTTCCCATGGAATTTATTTGTCCTGACCTGTACAATGCATTGTCAGCAAAACCGGCAGTCAGGGAGTTCCCTATTGTTACAAAGGTTGTAAGATCCAGTTCTCCGGCATCTGCCTGAAATTCGTCAATTTCTGCTTCACATGCTGAGAAAAGAATAATTGGCAGAAACAGCAAGATATATTTGAATTTTCTTAAGTCCATAATTGTAATTTTAATTGTTTAGAAATTATAACTGATGCCCAGTCCGGGAATAATGACCCGTGATTTGTATGTTCCACCGAAATTGGCCGGTTCAAACTCCCTTTCCCCCTCCAGACCCATAATATACAGCAGGCTCAGGTCGATGCTCAGGTTTTGCATCGGAAGAAATGACATTCCTCCTGTGAAGGCCAGGTTGTCCAGACTTGGTGTTTCCGGTGAGAAATAGATCTCATTAACCGGTGATGGGTCAAAATAGCCCCCAGCGCGCAAGTACAAGGCGTCATTTACGCGATATTGGGCACCGACTCTTACAATCAGGGTGTTGCTGTATTCTCTTGGACTGATATCATCGAGGTCCGGGTTCTGCTCAAAGGCAAAGGTAAGGTTCTCGTAAGCATCCCAGAAAACATAATTCAGTGCCAGGCCGACCATCAGATCCGGCGTAAACTGGTATGAAAGGCCAATGTCGAGGTTGGCAGGCAGCGGAAGCATTGTTTCTACTTTGCTGTCAGGAAAACGTGACGCCAGCGATGTTGGAACGGAAAAGACTGCATCCCCGTCATTGACTTCCATATCGATCCGTGACCGATAACTCACGCCGATGTTTAATCCATGGTCAGATGCATAGAGGATACCGGCGTTGAAACCGATGTTGGATGTGCTTCCTTCAATGTTGACGGAGCCTTCACCATCTGGTCCTTCTAACGGCAGGGAACGGGTAAGCTCAACGCTGCCAATGGTGTATATAAATCCGGCACCCAGAGAAATATTGTCTGTGATTTTGTAGGAAAGTGTTGGCTGAATGGTGATGGCCGTCAGGGAGATCTCATCGATCAGGAATCGTCCGGCCCATCCGTCTTCCCATTTCAGGCTGTTGCCATAGGGTGTGTTTACTGCAATTCCGGCCGCAAGTTTGTCGGTGATCATCCCGGCGGCATAAAAATAAAATGGGGTGCCCAGCGGATTATCTGTTTTGGCCTGATAAACGGATGGCTCTGTCATTTGAAATGCCGTGCTGGCAAAGATACCGCTCGCACCTGCTTGTATGCTGAATTTGTTTGGCATCAGAGCCAACGCTCCCGGGTTGTAAAAAGCTGCACTTGCATCGAGGTTGAGTGATGTGCCGATCAGGCCCATGCCAATCTGCTTCTGGCCGTGGAGGCTCACCTGATAACCGCCTGCCCACAAAGGAGTGCCCGTTATAAAACATAACAGAGCGACAATAATTAATTTACGCATAAGATGGTGGTTTTGTAAATAAACGTTTGAATTGTTTTTTTAATTAGAAAAGCCAAAGATAATAAATAAATATGGACATTAAACAAATGTTTACAGGTTTTTAGTAGTTAAAGCTGCTGCCTCCGATGAATTCCCGCAAGATGGAAGTGGGAGGTATGTCTATGGGATTGATTGGAATCAGCAGGGATAGCAAACGTTTGATGCGTTTGGCTTCTTCGCTGATCAACGCGTTGTTGCTTTCGTTATTTTTCAGGATTTCCGGAGCATAATGCGCGAAAACGGCGGGCTCATAAACAAGGGCTGAGTTAAATATGGCGTGGGCACTCTCCTGGTAGGGGAAGATGCTTTTGTATTCATTTTGAATGATGTCGGGCCAGCGGCTTATGGTTTCCTTGTAATCGTAGCCCCTGAAAAGCTGGTCGCGTATCATTCGGCGCATCAGTCTGTGATCGGAAGTGGAGAGTGGCAGGTGATCATGGATGTTTAAAGTGCTTAAGGCGGAAACATAAAGTCTGAAAGAGTCAACGTCCATCACATCGCGCCACAGATCCGGGTTCAGACCGTGTATTCCTTCCACGATCAGATAGGTGTTCGAATCGATTACGGTAGCTTGTTTTTCAGGAATGGCACCATGGCCATCAAAATGATATTTTGGCAGATGAACGGGTTTGCCGGCCAGCAAATCGTTGATGTTTTGTCTGAACAGCTCAAGATCCAGTGCAGTGATCAGTTCAAAATTTTTTATTCCGGTTTGTGGATCATCCGGAATTTTGCGGTGAGGCAAATAATAGTTGTCTAGCGAAAGCATGATCACTTTTTGCTTCAGAACCTTCAATTCAATTGCAAGGCGTTTTGCTGATGTGGTTTTCCCTGATGAGGTTGGGCCTGCTAAAAAGACAACCCTCGATTTGTTATTGTGTCCCAGAATGCTGTCAGCAATTTGTGATATTCTTCTTGCCTGCCAGGCTTCTGAAAGTTTGATAAACTCAGGCAATCTGCCTTCTCTGATGATGTGGTTCAGTTCCGCAAAACTGGCAACACCGAGGTATTTCATGGTCTCTTCAGACTCTTCAAACCCTTGAAAATATTTGCTTTGTATGGCTTTGGCGGGCATTACACGGTTAAAGAAAAGTGGGTCAGCAATCAGAAAAAAGCCTTTGCCAAAAGGCCGAAGCTGAAAATTCTTCAGCCTGTCATAATCTTCACTCAGGTAATTTGGAAAAAATTCGCCGTATCCATTGAGGTGGGCCAGAGGAAAACCGTCCAATTCAACCTGGGGAGTCTTCGACCGGATCAATTGGATCATATCCTCCCGGCCATACTTATCAAAATAAGCCAATAAGTCAGAATTAGTCAGCAAGTCGTGCATGATCTTCTCCTTGTTGAAGATCATTTGGTGAATGGCTTTTTCAATGGCCTGCAGTTCTTTGTTACCGGCTAAATAGTCCTGAAAGTATCCATACACACCACCCGGGATACTGTAGGCGATATAAAAAGGCCGGTCGGCAAGCACCCTGGATGCAGCCTTGTTGAAAAGCACCAACAGTGGCTCCATCAGCCGGCGAAATGAAAGTTTCAGTGCTTCCGGCTTCTGAAACCCGTTTGTATTTTGTGTAATAGCTTCTTCCATTCCAATCATTCCAATCAACCAATCAACCAACCAACCAACCAACCAACCAATCAACCAATCAATCAACCAATCAACCAATCAACCAATCAACCAATTAATATTGACAATATGGTATTGCTATGATATTGACAATATGGTGTTGTGCAT
>SKSI01000017.1 GCA_007123065.1 Bacteroidales bacterium | reverse complement strand
GCAAACTTTGCTTCCGCGATACTGATAGAAGCAGGGTTGAGCTTTCTTGGCATTGGGGTACAGCCACCGATGCCATCGTGGGGTTCAATGATCAGGGAGCATTACGGATACATTATCCTGGACAAGGGTTACCTCGCATTTCTGCCCGGACTGTCAATTATGCTGATGGTGCTTGCTTTTATGTTGCTGGGGAATGGATTGCGTGATGCACTTGACAGAAGTGCAAAAGATTAGCGAACAAAAGCTATTTTAGGGTGCTTTCTTCCGCAGCATCGGCACAAAACGAAAATATCCGAATGCTTGTTCCTCAAGCGTCCCATCAGCCTGCTTTGTGACGCGTGTCATCACCTGTGTATCTCCGGCTCCCAACGGGACTACGAGCATTCCGCCTACTTTTAACTGGTCGATCAGGGCCTCGGGAACAACAGGGGCAGCAGCAGTTATTAAGATGCGATCAAATGGAGCAAAAGTGGGCAGGCCTTTGTAACCATCGCCATAAAACAACCGCATTTTGTAGTTCATCGCATTCAGCAGGTTTTTTGTTTTTATGAACAAACCATGGTGCCGTTCTATGCTGTATACCCTCGCTCCGATCTCTTCCAGGATACAGGCCTGATAACCACTTCCAGTTCCGACCTCCAAAACCTTCATCCCCTTTTCAACAGAAAGCAGCTCCGTTTGAAAAGCCACGGTATATGGCTGACTAATGGTTTGTCCGGATCCAATCGGAAAAGGCTTGTCCTGATAGGCAATCTCAACGAAAGAGGAGTCCAGGAAAAAATGCCGTGGCACCGCTTCAAGGGCAGCCAGAACGCTTTCATCCTGAATCCCTTTTGATTGAACCTCTTCCACAAGCTTACGCCTTAACCCCTTATGTCGGTATGTGTCTTGCATGCTATTCCATATAAAAATATTCACAGACATTCAGTCATCCAAAATGCGTTTACGAAAATAATCAATTCAATCAGGATAAAAAATTTTACTTTTGTGAGACATTTGCGCTCATCTGCAAGAAATACGAAATTATGACGATCATCAAAAATCAATAATCAACAAACCAAACTTCTCATGAAAAAAAGAATTGGCGTATTAGGTGCAGGACATCTGGGAAAAATCCATATCAAATGCATATTGGCATCAGACAAATTTGAACTGGTTGGTTTTTACGACCCCGACACCAAAACGGCAGAAGCTGTATCAGAGTCTTTTGACATCAAGCGCTTTGACTCTGATGATGCGTTAATAGAAGCTACTGAAATTGTTGACATTGTAACTCCTACAATTTCCCATTATGACTGCGCTTCAAAAGCCCTGAAACATTCGCGTCATGTATTTATTGAAAAGCCCCTTACAACAACGCTTTATGAGGCAAAAAAACTCATTGAGCTGGCTGAAGAAGCTAAGGTTAAGGTTCAGGTGGGTCATGTGGAACGCTTCAATCCTGCTTATATGGCAGCAAAACCATACCTTGACAACCCCATGTTCATCGAAGCACACCGCCTGGGGCAATTCAATCCGAGGGGCACAGATGTTCCGGTTATTCTGGATTTAATGATACATGACATTGACATTGTTCTCAATGTTGTGAATTCCAGCGTTAAGAAGATATCTGCCAGTGGTGTTTCGGTCGTTTCAGAAACACCTGACATTGCAAATGCCCGCATAGAGTTCAACAATGGCTGCGTTGCCAACCTCACTGCCAGCCGGATTTCCATGAAGAATATGCGCAAAACCAGATTTTTCCAGCACGAAGGATATATTGCTGTTGATTTCCTTAAAAAAGAAACACAGATTATCCGGATGAAAGAGATTGGTGCCAGTCCGGATCCTTTCGCCATGATCATTGATATGGGTCCTGAAAAAAATCAAAAACAGATCTATGTTGAAAAGCCTGAGATAAAATCGATCAACGCCATCAAAACAGAACTTGAAACCTTCCACGAGTCCATTCTGGATAATACGGAACCCCTGGTTAGCATTATGGATGGATATGCTTCCCTGGAACTTGCTTATCAGATCATGGAAAAAATTGAAAGCAATTTAAAGATGCTTGGCTAAGGGGGATAAAAGTAAAAAAATAAGGAAATGTGTTTTTCCGGCCTTTTTTTACAATATGTGCAGACAAGGTACGTTATCAATTATATTTTACAGCCTTTCAAACCAAAACAACACACCGGAACACAGAATTTCCAAGGTTCATTGCAAAGGCTTGCAAACGAATAGGACTCAATGGATAAACGGCTACAAAAGATCGAATTGGTAAAATTCGTCTTTTTTGATTTCCTGGCATCTGCATTGACATGGTTTTTATTTGTCAATATTTTAAGCGCGAACAACGGATTTGCCTTTAACCGCATCAAAGAACAGGTTTTTGTTCAGGAGAACCTGCTTTTGGGTCTGGTTATTATTCCGTCATTCTGGCTGCTTTTGTATTACCTGAGCGGCTCCTACAAGTCCATTTTCAGACGGTCACGGTTGGGCCAGTTTGGTCAAACGGTGTTTATATCTGCCATCGGCGTGCTGGTCATATATTTTGTCATCCTTTTGGATCAGGAGGTAACAGCCAGCAAAGGATATTACCATTCCCTTTTCCTGTTTTTTGTTCTTCATGTTTTTATAACGGGGCTGTTTCGTTTTATTTTATCCTCACGCATTATCCGAAAAATCCATACCCGGAGAATAGGGTTCAATACAATAATTGTAGGCAGCCAGAAACGAGCCATCGAGATAGCAAAGGAACTGGCATCTCAAAAGCATTCTTCCGGGAACAAGCTGATTGGATTTGTCAACGTTCAGGAGTACGATCGTTATCCGCTGGAATCACATTTACCCAGGCTGGGCAGCATTGATCAGGTAAAAGAGATTATTGAAAAGCATGAAGTTGAAGAGGCCATCATAGCTCTGGAGTCCCGGGAACATAAAAAGATCAGCAGAATCCTTACCGATCTGTATGCTACCGATATTCTCGTTAAGATTATTCCGGAGATGCATGACATATTGCTTGGCTCGGTTAAGATGACCTCAATTTTTGGCACACCACTCATACAGATCCAGTCAGGACTGATGCCACCCTGGCAACAAACCCTCAAGCGGCTATTTGATGTGGTTGTGTCTATATGCTGCCTGGTATTGCTGTCGCCTGTTTTCCTGATAACGGCGATCATTGTTAAAGTGACTTCCAAAGGACCGGTCTTCTACAAGCACGAAAGAATTGGGCGCAACGGAAAGCCTTTTATGATGCACAAATTCCGGTCGATGTATGTGGATGCTGAAAAAAACGGACCACAGCTCTCTTGCGAAAACGACCCCAGGATCACACGCTTTGGCAGATTCATGCGGAAAGTACGCCTTGACGAAATTCCTCAGTTCTACAATGTACTGCTGGGTTATATGTCACTTGTTGGTCCACGTCCGGAACGGCAATTCTACATCGACAAGATTGTGGAGAAAGCCCCGCATTACAAGCTGCTTCAAAAAATCAAGCCCGGTGTTACAAGCTGGGGACAAGTAAAATACGGCTATGCCGAAAATGTGGATGAGATGATCGAAAGGTTAAAGTATGACCTGCTTTACCTGGAAAATATGTCGCTGGCGGTCGATTTCAAGATATTGATCTACACGGTACTGATCATTGTTCAAGGTCGCGGAAAGTGATGTGGCCTCATAGCTGGCCGGCTTCAATCATCTGAACAATCTCCTCTATCATCCTGTCTGATCCATTAGGATCATATTCTGTCCGCAGGCTCAGGCCAAAAAGCCGGCTCAGCGATTGCCAGAAAATGGCTGAAAAGGTACCCCGGTAGTCTTTCAGAATATCATAAGTAGTATGACGGGTCTGCCTGTCGATCAGCTTGATCAGAATCAACCCCTGTGAAACGGTAAGGCGCTTCAGATCGTCCTCAAGCTCCTCCCTCAGCTCCCTTTCCATCTCCCTGGTAAACCTGCGGCGTTCCCTGTCACTTTCCAGCGACATAATATACTCACCGTATTCCTCAAACATCTCTCCTGCCAGAAGTGCGTAGGGATAAGCTGCTTTCACATTGCGCACCAGCCTGTTATACCGCCATGCCTCAAACCTGTTCTTAAACTCCCGGGAAGCAACCACCTCAACAGGTTGCAGTTCAATCAACAGCAGGGTATCTCCATTTTCAACCCTGGCAGCAATTGTTTCTCCCTGCAATGAAGGCTCTTGTCCGGCAGCTGACGCAAAGACTGCAACAGAGAAAAACAACAAAAACACAAAGCAGGTAAAGTGGCGCATACAACAAATAAAAATCGTTTTGAAGGTATGGAAAACCTGACCATCCTTATCAGTAAAACGATTTAATATAGCAAATATTTTTCAGAAATGCAAACCGGAAACCGGGTTATCAGGCAACTTTCAAACGTCCCGGTTCAGCTTTATCAATGCGCTGACGGGCATACTCCAGGGTTAGGTGGAAGGTATCCCTCTCCTCTTTGGATGAAGGGATCTCATACATGGCATCAAGCATAATCAGTTCACAGATGGAACGCAAACCGCGGGCACCGAGCTTATACTCAACAGCCTTATCGACGATGTAGTCAAGTACATCATCATCGATCATCAGCTTCATATTATCCATCTCAAACAGTTTCATATACTGCTTTACCAATGAGTTTCTGGGCTCAGTCAATATTTTTCGCAGGACATCACGATCCAGGGGGTTCAGGTAGGTAAGTACAGGCATACGGCCAACCAGTTCGGGGATCAGGCCAAAACTTTTCAGATCTTGCGGCGCAATATATTGCAGGATGTTATCCCTGTCGATGCGCCCGCTTTTGGCTGCTCCATATCCGATGGCATTGGCCTGCATACGCGACATGATCTTCTTTTCGATCCCATCAAAGGCACCTCCGCAAATGAATAGGATGTTCTGTGTATTGATCTGGATCAATTTTTGCTCAGGATGCTTTCTGCCACCCTGTGGCGGTACATTTACCACGGCTCCTTCCAAAAGCTTCAGGAGTGCCTGCTGAACGCCTTCACCGGAAACATCCCGCGTAATCGAGGGGTTATCACTTTTGCGGGCAATCTTATCCACCTCATCAATAAACACAATACCCCGCTCGGCTGCAGGCACGTCATAGTCTGCAACCTGCAACAGGCGTACCAGAATGCTTTCCACATCTTCTCCGACATAACCTGCTTCCGTCAGAACGGTTGCATCTGCAATGCAAAACGGTACCTTCATCTTTTTCGCGATGGTTCTGGCCATCAACGTTTTACCGGTGCCCGTTTCACCAACCATCACTATGTTTGATTTTTCAAGTTCCACGCCATCTACGTCATCGCTGCCGGGAGATGTATGATTGATCCGTTTGTAATGATTGTAAACGGCTACAGACAACACCTTCTTGGCATCTTCCTGTCCGATTACATAATAGTCAAGGTGCTTCTTGATCTCTGCAGGTTTGAAAAGATTGAAGGAAGGAATGCTGGCCTTTACAATGCGTGATTTCTCCTCCTGAACAATCTGTGCAGCCTGGTCTACGCAACGCTCACATATGTGCGCGTCAATCCCGCTAATCAGCATTTCAACATGCTCACCCTCCCGGCTGCAGAAAGAGCACTTTCTCGTGTCCTTTGGTGTTTGTCCCGATCGCTTTGACATGGTTGCGCTATTTTTCAGAAGGTTTCTTGTTGGAGACCAATACTTCATCGATCATTCCATAATCTTTGGCTTCTGTGGCAGTCATCCAGTAATCCCGATCCGAATCCTTCCATATCTTTTTATAGTCTTGTTTTGAATGCAAGGCAATGATCTCATAAAGTTCTTTCTTGATCTTTTGGATCTCTCTGGCTGTGATCTCAATGTCAGATGCCTGTCCTTCGGCACCACCCATCGGCTGGTGAATCAGGATACGGCTGTGCTTTAAGGCGGTACGCTTTCCATTTGCTCCCGCACTCAGCAATACAGCACCCATTGAAGCAGCCATACCGGTGCAGATCGTAGCAACATCCGGTGCAATGTACTGCATGGTGTCGTAAATTCCCAGACCGGCATAGACTGATCCACCCGGGGTATTCAGGTAAATCTGAATGTCTTTCTTTGGGTCTACGGACTCCATATAAAGCAGCTGTGCCTGAATGATGTTGGCTACATAATCGTTGATTGGAACACCGAGAAAAATGATTCGATCCATCATCAAACGGCTGAACACATCCATTGTTGCCACATTCAGTTGCCGCTCCTCAATGATGGTCGGACTGATATAGTTGCCATACACTGAAGTATATTCATGCATGGTCATACTGCTGATGCCCCTGTGGCGGGTTGCATATTTGTGAAAATCTTCTGCTCTGCTCATGGTTTATTCTTTTGTGGTTTCTTTTTCAGACTCTGAATCGCTTTCTGTTTGGCCGGGGTTGTATTTGTCATTGACCATTTTTACATAATCATCCAACTCCATCTGAATTTCATTCAGCGTCAATTTCTCTTTGAAAAGCTCCATCAATTTTTTATCAAACAGGTGGTCATAAACCTTTTTAACCTCTTCCTGCTTGCTGCCAAGCTCTTTTACGTACTTGTCCAGAATTTCCTGAGGCAAGTCTGTTTGGCCATATTGTGCAAGCTGCGCTTTAATGAAATACTCCAGTTCGCTGTTTACTTCTTCAGGTTTTACTTCAATCTCATATTTTTTTATGAGATGGTTTTCCAAAAGTTGCCATCTAAAGGTATCAGCAGCCTTTTCAAATTCTTCGTTAACTTTCTCTTCAGTTAGTTCTTCCTTATTATTCTCAACAAGCCATTTTTTAAGAAAAGACTCGGGTAGCGGTAGTTTGGTGAGTTCATTCAGCTTCTCTGACACAACATTGCGGAAATGTTTATCCACATCTGACTGATACTGCTGTTCAATTTGTTCTCTAACAAAATTCCGAAGATCTTCCTCCGTTTTAATATCCTTATCAGGAGCTATTTTCTTATAGAGATCTTCATTCAATTCAGCGGGCTCAACCCTTGAAATGCTTTCGACAATAAACCGAAAAACAGGACTGTGATCCTGAAGCTCCTCTTTTTTCAGACCAACCATGGAAGCTGCTTCCGTTTCCGACTCAACCGCTTTCATAATATCCATATCAATAACTGAACCGGGTTTTGCACCTATCAGCTGGTTTTTGATCGCTTCATCCTTAATGAAACGGATAAAGACATTGGTTTTGTTTGTCAGGCCATCTTCTTTTGGTTCACCCTTGTCATCCAGCTCAGCAAACTCTCCGTACAATACATCCTCCGCTTCTGCAGTTCCTGGATTAACCATGTTGCCGTGACGTTTACGGGCCTCTTCAACGTATTTGTCTATCGAATCCTCAGCAACCTTGATTTTGTGGTAATCCACTTCAATCTCATCAGTAAGTTCCAGGTCAATCTCCGGAGCCAGTCCGATGTGATACTGGAATTCGAACTCCTTTTGTGTTTCCCAGTCTATATCTGCTGCTGCACCTTCATCCGGCAGCGGGTTTCCCAACACATTGATTTTTTCTTCCTTGATATAATTATATAGAGCGTCTGCCAGAATTTTATTGACCTCTTCAACCAGAACGCTCTTTCCGTACATTTTGTTTACCAGTCCCATAGGCACTTTCCCTGGCCTGAAGCCGGGCATTTGCATCTTCTTCTGGGCATTCTTCAGTTCTTTTGACACCTGCTCACGATAATCATCTTCTGTAAGTTTGATTTTTAATGTTGCTTCCAATGGGCTGGTGTTCTCTTTAACGATATCCATATTGTTTTAAATTTGTGGTGATAATCTCAATAAGATTCTTAAAAAAAAACAAACTTGGTGTAAATTCGCCAAATTTGCTTTATAGTTTTGATTTACACAGTTTTGCTTGTTGCCAATAATCCGATCTGTGCGGATGAAGGGACTCGAACCCCCACGCCTCTCGGCACCAGATCCTAAGTCTGGCGCGGCTACCAATTACGCCACATCCGCAATGTTTTTGTAAACGGAGTGCAAATATACGATTTTTTTCAACGCGGTTTTATGTGGTTTTCTTTGGTATTGAAAAAGTAAAAACGGAACCTTTCCCTACTTCACTTTTAATAAAAAAGTTACCTCCCAGGCGGCGAATGAATTCACGACAAATCAACAAGCCGAGACCACTGCCCTTCTCATCACGAGTGCCGTAAGTAGAATGAAGTGTATCAGAACGTAACAGTTTCTTTTGGGCATTTTCTGAAATACCGACTCCGGTATCTGAAACTGAAATCTCAATAAATTTATTATGTTCACGGGCAGATACGGTAACTCGCCCTTTGGTGTGAGTGTATTTTAACGCATTGGAAATCAAATTTCTTAAGATTGTATCTGTCATATTTACATCCCCGTAAGCAATCACCTCCTGATCTGTTGCATCCACAAGCTCAATTTCTTTTTCACGTGCATTGGACGCAAATAAATTGACATTTTCAGCAATAATCTCCTTAATGGCAATTGCCTCAGGACGAAAACTGATCTTGCCAGTTTGCGCGCGCGACCATTGCAGAAGATTATCCAGTAAGTTGCTGATTTTAATAACCGATGTGTCCAGGTCCGCAACCAGCTCTTTGAGTTCCTCCTTTGTGAGCATATCAATATCACGGTTTAATATGCGGGAAAAGCTTACAATGGATGCGAAAGGATTGCGTAAGTCATGCGAAATGATTGAAAACAACTTATCCTTCGTATCATTAATGTTGATCAGGTTTTTTTCAGAATCCTGAAGCTTCATATTAAGTTTCTCTACCTTTTCCTTATGCTCAAACAAACTGATGTTTAACTCTTTTAACTTTCTGTTATTATCTGCTATTTCCTCCTTTTGCTTCTTCAGCAGGACATTTGTCTTTTTATATTCCAGAAAACGAAAATAAATAACAAAGAGCGTAACCAGGATCAGTGAAATAAAAAGAAGCAAAAAGTTCCGGAACAACCTTTGCTTGTCATAATTTAACTCAATGATTTGATGTGATTTACGAAGCAGCTGGATCTCACTTTCCCGCTTTTCCCGCTCATGCACAAAACGCAATTCTAAAGCACGTCTTGAAACCTCTGCATCATATATGCTATCCTGAAGAATAAGATATTTTTTTTGATAATCATAAGCCAAATGATAATCTCCGTAATTTGCATAGAGTTCACTCAATGATTTATAGTTATCCGATACCAAAGAAGCCAGACCAAGTTGTTCGGAGCTAATCAGACTTAATTCAAAGTAATAGCGGCTTTTGTTGAAATCGCCCAGGGCTCCATAGACCATACCCATTATATGTTCAGCATCAGCCATTCCTGCGCGATGATCCACTTCTTCATACAAGACAAAACATTCCTCCAACAGCTCAATAGCTTTATTAAAATCCTGTTTCAGAAAATACAGATAGCCAAGGTTGCGTTTTGTGTTCACAACCTCGAGTCTCCCTCCAGTTTCTTTTCTTATATTCAAGCTTTCCTCATAATAAGTCAGTGCCTCATCGTAGCGCCCTGTCTGTTTCATGATGGTCCCAAGGTTATTCAGTGAAAAAGCCTTTCCTGCCAGATCACCATAAGCTTCTTTAATCTCCAGGGATTTCCGGTGGTATTCTTCAGCAAGCTCATAATCACCTTGCTCCAGATAAACCATACCAATATTGTTGAGCGCGGTTGCAGAGAGTAAAACAGAATCCATATCTTCATAAAACTGCAATGCCTGAATAAAGTATGTCAACGCTCTATCCTGGTGCCCTTGTCTGGAAAAAATTGAACCTATGCTATTCAGCACGCGGGCATATCCTGAACGATCTCCCTCTCTCTCGAATACATCACCTGCTTCCAGAAAAAAATCCAGTGCAAGATTGAAATTGCTCAACCGCCAGTACAATAGCCCAATGTCGGTTAAAGCATAACCAATCAGGTTACTGAAATGATTGTCCTCGGCAATATCGAGGCCTTTTTTTGTGTATTCCAGCCCCTTTGACGCCTCACTCAACCTATAAATCCTGCCTAACCTGAAATAAGCATCCATAACCAGAGAGTCATCACGGGTCGGGTCCTGAGTGATTTTGGTTAAACTGTCTATCTCACTTACATAATTCTTACCAAATGCAAATCCTTTCAAAGGACAAATCATCCAAAAAAAAATGACAGTTAATCCCGATATGTAGATTCTTCTGATCATATAAAAAAATACCTTTTTATAATCATTATGCAACGATTGTTATCGATATAGCCAACAAATATACATATTTATTAGATAAATATCAAATATAAATCAATATGTTGTTGTTTTATTTATACAGAAGTACAGATAAATACACAATGAACGCATTTAGCTTGCCCTCAATCATCTTGACAATTTTATTAAATCGCTATTTGTCAATTTGTTAATAACAACCATAGTTTTTATTTAATCTATATAATAATTGCACCAAAACTCACAATAAAACCGGATAATAGGAATTTATTGTTTATATTTCGGTACGGTTTTTCTTTAAAAGGAAAATATTTTTACTATGAAATTTGCAAAAAAGGCATTGCGTCTGATCATTCCTCCTCCTGGGTGGCGTTTCGCAGTAATCATTCTGATGGGAATCATGGCGGGTATCCTTTTACTCGCGGTACATATCTCCAATGCCGCTTCCTATCTGTCGGAAGAACCCGAAACCTGCATCAATTGCCACGTAATGTATCCCTATTTCGCGTCCTGGTCTAAAGACAGCCACGCGCGTGACGCCACTTGTGTCGACTGCCACGTTCCTCAGGACAACATGATCGGGAAATATTATGTAAAAGGCACAGACGGGCTGGCACATGCTACCTACTTTACTATGCGGTGGGAACCCCAGGTTATTCAAATAAAAAGTCGCGGCACACGCGTCGTTCAGGAAAACTGCATCCGTTGCCATCTGGATCTGGTCGACATGGTGCAGTTGGTGGAAGTAACAGCAAGACAAGCAGCTAAGGATGAGGGCAAGCTTTGCTGGGACTGCCATCGCGAAACACCCCACGGCACGGTTAAAAGCTTGTCAGCCTCCCCCCATGCACTCGTTGAGCGCCTGCCTTCCGTGTTACCTTCCTGGCTGGGGACAAACCGGAAAACACAAGAGAACGTATTGACATATGATTAATTTTTAAAAAAATATTTTATGGAAACCAATCAAAAAACATCTGAAAGGAAACCCTGGATCAACTGGTTGCTATTTTTTGTCACCATTATCATTGTATTTGTGATTGGCCTTTTTGCTGCAAGCATTATAGAAAGACGCAGTGAAGCACAGCTCTATTTCCAGATGGTCAGCCCAATCCCCGATTTTGAACCTGATAATGCGGTATGGGGGGAAAACTTTCCCAGACAATATGAAAGCTATTTAATGACTCTTGACACGACTTTTGAAAGCAAGTATTATGGCTCTGTAATGATCGACTATCTGGAAAAGTACCCTGAACTTGTTGTGATGTGGGCAGGTTACGCCTTTTCCCGTGATTACAATCAAGGCCGGGGTCATTACTATTCCGTTACGGATGTTCACAATACACTACGTACGGCTGTGCCCCAACCTGCAACCTGCTGGACTTGTAAAAGCACGGATGTTCCCAGGATGATGAACGAACTGGGCGTTAGCAACTTTTACGCGCAAACCTGGGCTGAGATGGGATCCAACATTCAACATCCCATAGGTTGCCAGGATTGCCACGATCCCAAAACGATGAACCTGCGCATTACCCGACCTGCTCTGGCTGAAGCATTTGAACGGCAGGGAAGAGACATCAACAATGCAACCCGTCAGGAGATGCGCTCTCTGGTTTGTGCACAGTGCCACGTAGAATATTATTTTGGTCCCGACAATTACCTCACCTTCCCCTGGGATGAGGGCTTCAGTGCCGAAGACATGGAGTACTACAAAGACAATATTGACCACGCAGACTGGATTCACGCACTTAGCCGGGCCCCTATGCTCAAAGCACAACACCCCGACTACGAATTATATAAAACCGGAATACACGCGCAAAGAGGGGTGTCCTGCGCTGATTGCCACATGCCTTACAAAAGAGAGGGAGGTATTAAGTTCACGGACCACCATTTGGTAAGTCCGCTGGCAAAAATTGACAAATCCTGCCAGGTATGTCACAGACAAAGCGAAGAAACCCTGATCGCCAATGTTTACGACCATCAGAAAAGGGTTTCGGAGCTGCGGCGCATTGCAGAAAAGAATCTGGCCCGCGTACACATAGAAGCCAAGTATGCCTGGGACGCCGGTGCAACGGAAGAGGAGATGGCTCCCGTACTGCAATTGATCCGCCATTCACAATGGCGCTGGGACTGGGTTGCAGCAGCAAATGGAATGGGAATCCATTCACCTGCTGAAGCACTCAGGGTTTTGGGAACTTCCATCCAGAAAGCGCAGGAGGCAAGTCTGAAACTCACTTCAGTTTTTAATAAATATGGTGTGGATTATCCGGTTGAGATGCCGGACCTGTCAACAAAAGAAGCAGCCCAGGAGTTCATCGGCCTGGATATGGATAAAATCCGACAGGAAAAAGACAACTGGAAAAAAGAAGTGTTACCGGGATGGCTTGTCAGTAAGTAATCACCGTTATTCAATATTAATACCGGCAATCGCCTCATTAATATTGAGGATGCTGTCACCAATCTTCTCACAGGATGAGATCAGTTTATTGAAATAAAACCCACTTTTTGCGTGTGTGGGATGCTTTTCAATATCAGTAATAACTGCATCACTGATCTGATCCCTGTAAGCATTGATCTGCTTTTCAAGACTGTTTGCCTCAGGCAAACGCCTTCTTGCTTCCAGGGTACTCGACTGAAGGTTGGAAAGCATCAGATCAAAACCAGTGTTTACCAACTTAAACATCTCAAAAAGATCGCTACGCTGAGACGGAGTGAAATAGATTTTCTCCTTTTTCTTTTCCGATAAAAGCGTGGCCATTTTAAAACAAACATCCCCGATTTTCTCTACTTCACTGCTGATGAGGCGCATCCGACGCAATTCTTCTGCTGCCTGACTGCTCAACTGCTTTTGCGAGATCTTGATGAGAAAAGTGGTGATCTCCACCTCTACCCTATCCGTAATTTCCTCATATTTACTGACCTTTTCAAGAAGATTTTGATATTCTTTCTTATCTGTTTCAATAATGAGTGCAGGAATGAAGTTAAACATACGATGTGCGAGTTCACTATATTTACGGACTTCCTTTTTCGCCTGAAATACGGAAAGCTCCGCCATATGCAGAAAACCGCTACTGAAATACTCAAGATGTGGTCGTTCAAACTTCTTACCACGCGATGGCAGGATATATTCTACAATATTGACAAGATACCGTGCAAATCCAACAAGCAGCAAAGTATTTGTAACATTGAACACCGTATGAAATATGGAAAGGCCAATTGGTATCATCGTCGGTAGTTCCTTGGGCGACCCAAGGCCGAAATGCACCATAAAATGATCAATCTGACCCAGAAAAAAACGGAAAAACAACAACATCCAGATGATCCCGATAATATTAAAGATACTATGTGCCAAAGCCGTCCGTTTGGCATACACATTACCGACAAGGGCAGCAAGATTTGCTGTAATGGTTGTACCGATATTCTCTCCAAGAACAATTGCTGCGCCGTGTTCAAAACCAATCCAGCCGTAGTTACACATAACGAGTGTCAGTGCCATTGTAGCACTCGACGATTGCAAAACAATGGTCAGCAGCGTTCCCAGTCCCAGGAATAAAAAAGTGCTGTATACACCATAACCCGTCAGATCCTGCAAGAATTTAAACATTTGCGGATTTGTTTCAAGGTCGGGCACAGAGCCACGCAGAAAATCCAACCCCATAAAAAGCAATGCAAATCCCAGGAGGATCTGACCCAAAGAATTAAAACGCTCACGCTTATTCAGCAGAAGTGGAAAGCTGATTCCTATCAAGGGGATCGACAGAGCCGAGATGTTAAGCTTGAAACCAAGCAAAGATATCAGCCACGCGGTGGTCGTCGTCCCGATATTTGCACCCATAATCACACCAATTGACTGAAGCAGCGACATCAGACCGGCATTCACAAAACTTACAACCATCACCGTTGATGCAGAAGAAGATTGTACGAGTGTTGTAAGTAAAAAACCGGTTAATATCCCAATGAAGCGCTTTGAAGTCATCGCAGCGAGTATGGAGCGCATCCTGTCGCCGGCAAACTTCTGAATACCCTCACTCATCGTTTTCATCCCGAAAAGAAACAGGCTCAGGGATCCGAACAGGGTGAGGAAATCAAAGAAACCAAAGCTCATAAGCCTAGAATTTGATAACGCAAAAATAAGGAAAAGAACATCTTGTGCAAGGTGCTAAGTAAGATTTTTATTTAACCTGCATTATTCATAAGCTTTTCATCATCCGATGATGATTTTTTCATTAAAAACAATGCCCTTACTAACATTTACACGAATTATATAAGCACCCGGCAATAAACCTGCTGCATCCAGAGTAACCGTAGCACCTGGATGCAATGACAGACCAGCTATTTGTCTTACGATGCTTCCCGCCAAAGAGAATATCTGTACATCAGCCTGTCCTGTGTAATCACCCACATGCAATAAAATTTTCGAATTCCTGCTGTCGTAACCGGCACTTTGTATCACCGGTGGTTCATTTAGATCATCAGTATGGGTGGTATAGTTCAGAATAGTCATTTTCATTTTAACCGGCAGATGGTCCGACATATTATACAGGGCATGGATCACATCTTGCGGCTCACTAAAGTTTGGTGGTGATATCAGCGACTGGTTAAAACGCACACCATCCTGCCCGATCGCCCGGTAAGATTCTCCAAGATATTTCATCCCGGCATACCCCTCCATCACACTTTTTGTTGCCAGAATCTGATCATAACGGTCATCCAGTCCGCCGGTGACAAAGCATTCGTGATGGCCGGTTCTCGGACTCTGGGTATGGTAGGGTGCCATGGCAGAGTTGTTCCACCATAGTCCGGGCCGGTCAATCGGATCATAAAAACGGATCGCTTCATTTGTGTTGTAAGTGATGATCTGATAAGCTTCTTCGAAAGAGGAGTTCATATTGAAATCACCCATAAAAATGGCATTCCCTGTGAGGTTCATCGCTTCGATGTAATTCATCACGGCATTTGCCTCCTGGGTGCGGCGTTGTTGATCCTGAGCGCTGCTTCCCGCTTTCATATGGGTTAAAAATACGTGCAGAAAGATCGTGTCATTCCCCTGGCCGAGATCAGGGTCATTGTAATAAAGGGTATACCTGTTAATGTCACGCACAACACTGGCAACAACATCTTCATCATACAAAACAAATTTTTCTGTATCATAGAAGAGCATATTTAACAGGTTTGATCCTGCAACATTGGTATAACCGGCATGGGCATAGTTTGTTCGGCCATCAGAGTTCATTACATTGTTCAGGATCCGGCTTGCATTGGCCGGACTGGGACCCATCTCATTAACACCAAAAATATGCGGAAGGGTATGTCCGATTATTGTTTTCAGATATTCATCCTTGTCGTCGGTATTGTTGTTCTGTGGCGTACAGAAAGAAGTATAATGACCATAAAACAAAAGATTATATGCCATAACAGAAATGGTATCCCTGGTTCCGGCAAACATCGTGCCTGAAACAAGCAACGATAAAATGAGCCAGAATGATTTTAGTACATTCATTTGCTACATGAAGGGTTTAAGAAGCAATGCCACCCGGAAAATGGGTGGCACTGCTAAAATGTTGGCCGGTTATCTTACGAACTTAAATGATTTTCCCGGATAAATTGCAGTATCACCAAGGAGTTCTTCGATGCGCAGCAACTGGTTGTATTTCGCGATCCTTTCGGAACGGCAGGCAGATCCGGTTTTAATCTGTCCGGTACCTAAAGCTACTGCCAGGTCAGCGATCGTAGTATCTTCCGTCTCACCGGAACGGTGGCTTATCACGGCGGTATACTTGTTTTTATATGCAAGATTAACAGCATTGATGGTTTCTGTGAGACTGCCAATCTGATTCACCTTAACCAATATGGAGTTTGCTACATTCGTATCGATCCCTTTTTGCAGGCGGTCTACATTCGTCACGAACAAGTCATCGCCAACAAGCTGAATTTTTGAACCCAGTTTCCGGGTCATCAATGACCAGCCATCCCAGTCATCCTCATCCATACCATCTTCAATGGAAATAATCGGATACTTATTAACCCAATCTGCCCAGTAGTCAACCATTTGCGCGGGAGTTAATTTATCACCGGTGGATTTATGCAGATGGTATACATTCTCTTCTTTAATGAAGTATTCACTCGCGGCCGGATCCAGCGTCAGGAAGATATCTTCCCCGGGTCTGTAGCCTGCAGCTTCTGTGGCCTGCAGGATGAGTTGCACGGCTTCCTCATTCGACTTAAGGTTTGGTGCGAAACCACCTTCATCACCTACATTTGTTGAATAACCTTTTTTCTTTAAAACGGCTTTCAGATGATGGAAAATTTCTGCTCCCATACGGATAGCCTCTGTAAATGTATTTGCTCCTACCGGCATGATCATAAACTCCTGGAAGTCGACGCTGTTGTCAGCGTGTGACCCACCATTCAGAATATTCATCATTGGCATGGGTAGTGTATTGGCATTGACACCTCCAATATAGCGAAACAATGGCTGACCTGTTTCCTGCGCAGCGGCATAAGCAATGGCGAGGGATACGCCCAAAATGGCATTAGCACCCAACTTCGCTTTGTTTGGTGTTCCGTCAATATCGAGCATCAGCTTGTCTATCAAGGTCTGATCGGTTACGTGATAGCCTTTTAATTCGTTGTTCAAGGTTGTATTCACATTCTGAACTGCGGTCATAACACCTTTTCCAAGATACAAGTTCTTATCGCCATCACGAAGTTCCACTGCTTCGTGCACTCCGGTAGATGCTCCGGATGGAACAGCAGCACGGCCGAGTATACCATTTTCGGTGATTACCTCAACTTCAACGGTCGGGTTTCCTCTTGAATCCAGAATTTGTCTTGCGTGAATGTTTATAATTGCGCTCATAATCAGTTATTTTTTGATGAATAATAATTTTCAATTGCTGTAAAGTTACTAATAATCAGCCAAATAAAAAAGGATAAAAGCATGTTGCACATACACCTTTATCCTTTAAATATATCGTGAGAAGGTAATTATTTCTTTTCAGATTTATCTTCAGGTTGTTCCTCTTTCTTAGTTTCAGCCTGCTCCTCTTCTTTCTGTTCCGGAGTGCTTGCTTCAGGCTCTGCAGGTGTCTCGTCAACAGGTTGCTTTTTCTCAGCAACGGGTTCTTCCTTTTCAGCAGGTTCTTCCTGTTCCGGTTCGGGTTGTGTCGTTTTTTCGACCTGCTCTTGCATTTCAGCTTCAGCCTTTGGTTCTCCAGCGGGCTGATCGGTTTCCTCCTTCTCAACAGGTTTTTCCACTTCCTCTTTCGTGGTTTTTGGTTTTTGCTCCGCTACCGGTGCGTCATCACCTCCCTTTTTTGCACGACGCCTTCCGCGACGAGTGCGTTTCTGCTGTGTATCTTCCTCTGTTTGCAACATGTGCGTATTGTAATCAACAAGCTCTATGAAGCACATTTCTGCACCGTCACCTTTGCGAAAGCCTGTCTTCAGAATACGCGTATAGCCACCGGGTCGTTCTGCCACTTTCTGAGAAATCTCCCGAAAAAGTTCGCTTACTGCATATTTATCTCGCAAATATGAGAAAACGACCCTGCGTGAATGTGTTGAATCATCTTTCGATTTGGTGATAAGTGGTTCAACATAGACGCGCAATGCTTTCGCTTTCGCTACTGTGGTATTGATGCGTTTATTCAGGATCAACGCCGTGGCGAGACTCGACAATGTTGCCTTTCGGTGAGCCGCCTTCCTTCCCAGACTATTAATTTTGTTTCTGTGTCTCATTTCCTTTATTCCTTATCTAATTTGTATTTCGAAAGGTTCATTCCAAAGCTGAGGTTCTTCGCCTTGATCAGCTCTTCAAGTTCCGTAAGTGATTTTTTTCCAAAGTTTCTGAATTTCAACAGATCATGCTTATTCAGGGTCACCAAATCTGCCAGAGTATCCACATCGGCAGCTTTCAGACAGTTCAAGGCCCTTACAGAGAGATCCAGGTCAACAAGCTTCGTTTTCAGTAACTGGCGCATATGCAGTGACGTCTCGTCAAACTCTTCGCTGGTAGCTTTTTCTTCTGTGTCAACAGTGATTTTCTCATTGGAGAAAAGCATGAA
The DNA here is from genome assembly GCA_007123065.1 of Bacteroidales bacterium. Taxonomy (GTDB): domain Bacteria; phylum Bacteroidota; class Bacteroidia; order Bacteroidales; family UBA7960; genus PUPG01. The sequence continues at coordinate 20,173 of SKSI01000017.1, read as the reverse complement.
GTGCATAATCAGAATATGCGCTGCTTCCTTAAGTGCTTCCTTTGGCGTAACAGACCCATCGGTCAATATCTCAATGATTAATTTTTCGTAGTCTGTCTTCTGCTCTACCCTGTAATTATCTACCTGGTAAGTAACATTTTTAATGGGTGTAAAGATTGAGTCAACAGCGATCAGTCCGATTACCGGGTTCAGGCTTTTATTCTCCTCAGCAGGAACATATCCGCGACCCTTCTCGATGGTAAATTCAACCTCAAGGTCTACTGATGGCTCCATATTGCAGATAACCACCTCAGGATTCAAAACCTGGAAGTTTGCAAGCACCTGGTTCAGGTCACCGGCCGTAAACTGATTTTGTCCTTTGATACTGATGGAAAATTTTTCAGCCTCTGCATCCTCAATCTGGCTTTTGAAACGTACCTGTTTCAGATTCAGAAGGATTTCAGTTACATCTTCCACAACCCCTTTGATAGTAGAGAACTCATGCTCTACTCCTTCAATTTTCACCGACGTGATGGCAAATCCTTCCAGGGAAGATAGTAATATCCGCCTGAGTGCATTGCCAATTGTTATGCCGTAGCCTGGTTCGAGCGGACGAAATTCAAATTTTCCGAACCGATCGTCAGATTCAAGCATGATTACTTTATCCGGTTTTTGAAAAGCTAAAATTGCCATTTTTTCGTTTTTTTGTGATGAAAAAAGTAATCGAACATTACTTGGAGTACAATTCCACAATAAGTTGTTCCTTGATGTTTTCCGGAATTTCTTCCCGTTCAGGCATATTCATGAACTTCCCTTTCATCAGATCGCTATCCCACTCCAGCCATGAATAACCACCTCCTCTGGAAGCAAGTGAATCACCAATGGCTTCCAGACTTTTGGACTTCTCCCTGACACCAACAATATCTCCGGGCTTAAGTGTATAAGAAGGAATATTAACGATTTTGTCGTTAACTGTTATATGACGGTGACCGACCAGTTGTCGGGCGGCACGTCTGGTGGGTGCAATCCCCAGGCGAAATACCACGTTATCAAGACGTGCTTCCAATAATTGAAGCAGAATCTCACCGGTAATCCCTTTTTTACGGACAGCCTTCTTGAAGACATTGGAAAACTGCTTTTCCAACAAACCATAAGTATATTTAGCTTTCTGCTTTTCCAGCAGCTGGATTCCATATTCAGACTTCTTACGTCTTTTCTTCATCTGTCCGTGCTGTCCCGGTGGATAGTTTTTCTTTTCAAACGCCTTGTCAGCACCGAAGATCGGATCTCCGAATTTTCTTGCAATTTTTGAGGTTGGACCTAGATATCGAGCCATTTTTATTGATGCTTTTTTGAATGGTTTACAAAATGATTATACCCTTCTTCTTTTGGGCGGGCGACAGCCATTATGCGGCAGCGGGGTCACGTCCATGATCTCCATCACTTCCAGTCCGGCTGAATGCAATGTGCGGATAGCAGACTCTCTTCCTGATCCGGGGCCTTTGACATATACCTTGATCTTTCGCAGCCCAAGGTCATAAGCTGTTTTTGCTGCGTCCGTGGCAGCCATCTGCCCGGCGTAAGGGGTGTTTTTCTTAGATCCCCTGAATCCCATCTTCCCTGCGGATGACCAGGATATAACCTGCCCCTGCTGATTCGCGATGGTAACGATAATGTTGTTAAAAGAAGCGAAAATGTGCGCCTGGCCAACAGGCTCAACTTTTACGACTCGCTTTTTGGCACTTCTGGCGCCTCTGGTTGTTTTTGCCATAGTTTTAAAAAGGTTTTTCTACTGATCAAGCGGTGCAGGGCACCCACTTCAAATATCTCAACTACTATTTGGTTGCCTTCTTCTTGTTGGCAACTGTTTTTTTCTTTCCTTTACGCGTCCTGGCATTGTTCTTTGTCTTCTGCCCGCGCAACGGCAATCCAATACGATGACGGATACCACGGTAACTTCCTATATCCATCAATCGTTTGATGTTCATTTGTACCTCTGAACGCAATGAACCCTCAACCTTAAACTGTTCATTGATGATATTACGTATCATGGTAATCTCCTTGTCATCCCAGTCATCAACCTTTTTATTGGGATCGATGCCAGCAGATTCCAGAATTTGCAACGCATTGTTTCTGCCAATGCCGTAAATATACGTGAGGCTGATTGCCCCCCTTTTTTTTCTTGGAATGTCAACTCCAGCTATACGTGCCATAGTATTATTTTATATGATTGATTTTTTTAACCCTGACGTTGTTTAAACTTGGGATTTTTTTTATTGATTACATAAACTTTACCATTTCTGCGTACAATCTTGCACTCAGAACTTCTCTTTTTCACCGACACTCTGATTTTCATTTCTCCCGGTTTTAATATTATTTATATCTGAATGTTATTCTGCCCTTCGTAAGATCATAAGGCGACATTTCAACCTTTACCTTATCTCCGGGAAGGATTTTGATGTAATGCATACGCATTTTCCCTGAGATATGGGCGGTGATGATATGCCCATTTTCAAGTTCAACCCGAAACATCGCGTTCCCTAAGGATTCGATGACGGTTCCATCTTGTTGAATTGAAGGTTGTTTTGCCATATCACTTAACGAATGATGACTAAATCGTTAATATTTTTCTCAAGTTCCTGTTCTATATACTCAAATGTTGACAAACGCTCTGCCTTTCCATTGATTACTGCAACCGTATGCTCATAATGCCCTGATGGCTTTCTATCAGCCGTCCGAATTGTCCAGCCATCACTTTCCTGCGTCACATAGCGCTTGCCCATATTTATCATAGGTTCTATTGCTACAACCAAGCCTTCTTCTATGGGCGCACCCCGTCCTTTTCGTCCGTAATTTGGAAGCTCAGGAGGCTCGTGCAGTTGTTTCCCAACTCCATGGCCGATGAGTTCCCTGACGACCGAATAACCAGCCTTCTCCGCGTGGTTTTGTATAGACCAGGACACATCGCCGAGTGAATTTCCTACCATGAGTTGTCCGATACCTATGTTTAAGCACTCAAGGGTTGTACGAAGCAACCTTTCCTTTTCGCCGGATATCTGGCCAATTGCATAAGTATAGGCGGAATCTCCATAGTAGCTGTTCATCAGAACACCACAATCAACAGACAAAATATCTCCTTCCTCGAGCGGTTTGCCATTAGGGAAACCGTGGACTACAACCTCATTGGGCGAAATACACAACGAGAAGGGGAAACCCTGATATCCTTTGAATGCAGGTGTGCCACCGTGGTCGCGGATGAATGTCTCGGCAAGTTGATCCAGTTCGAGAGTTGTAATTCCGGGCCGGATCACTTTGGCCAGTTCAGCATGCGTTTTTGCAACAAGTAAAGAACTTTCTTTTATTTTTTTTATTTGCTCAATCGTCTTTAATATAATCATGCCCGAGTTGATTTAGCCTGTCATCCCCATTGGCGATGAACGGCCTTTAATGCGTCCGGATTTTGTCAGACCGTCATAGTGACGCATCAACAAGTGACTTTCTATTTGCTGTAAAGTATCAAGTACCACACCTACCATAATAAGCAGTGACGTACCGCCGAAGAATTGGGCAAATTGCCCGGTAACCCCCATCAGGCTGACCAATGCCGGCATAATGGCAACAAAGGCCAGAAATAAGGATCCTGGTAAAGTGATTCGCGACATCACATTATCAATGAATTCAGCTGTCCGTTTACCTGGTTTCACACCAGGAATAAAACCGCCGTTTTTCTTCATATCCTCGGCCATCTGGTTTGGATTGACAGTAATGGCCGTGTAGAAATAAGTGAACAATATGATCAGGGTTGCAAAAGTAAAGTTATACCAAAACCCTGTAAAATCAGACATCGTGGCAGCAAAGCCGCTCAAAGCATCCGAAAAGCCGGCCAGGGTAATCGGAATAAACATAATTGCCTGGGCAAAGATAATCGGCATAACTCCTGCAGCATTCACTTTCAGCGGTATATACTGGCGAACACCACCATATTGGCGGTTTCCTACTACCCGCTTTGCAAACTGAACAGGAATGCGCCGCTGTCCTTGTACCAGCAAAATAACCAGAACGACAACGGCCATCAGGATAACGATCTCAACCAGGAAAACAACAAGCCCGCCCCCGGCTTCTTCCATCCTGGCAATGAATTCTGCCATCAGGGCAAAAGGAAGTTGCGCAATGATTCCCACCATAATGATAAGAGAAATACCGTTTCCAATTCCCCTTTCGGTAATCCGTTCACCAAGCCACATCACAAATAATGTTCCTGATATCAGTATAATTACTGAGGATATCATAAAATAGAGTGATGGTCCGGCTGACGCAGGATCAAACGGTGAAATAGCCTGAGGTGGCAACTGGCTCACAAGGTTGGCAAGATATGCAGGAGCCTGTGCAGCAGTAATAAAGACTGTAAGATATCTTGTGATCTGATTGATTTTTTTACGGCCGCTTTCCCCTTCTTTCTGCAATCTCTGGAAATAAGGAACAGCGACACCAAGAAGTTGAATAACAATGGATGCACTAATGTAAGGCATAATCCCAAGTGCAAAAATAGATGCATTGGAGAATGCCCCTCCAGAGAACATATTCAGCAAACCGAGCAGCCCTTCTTGTGTTTGGGCCTGGAGTTGCTGAAGCTGTCCGGGATCCACTCCGGGCAGGACCACATAAGAACCCAATCGGTAAATCAAAATGATACCCAATGTGTTTAAGATCCTGATCCGCAGATCATCAATATTGTAAATATTCAGCAGTGTTTGAAAAAAACGTTTCATGCCTAAGCTTTATATCCGGTTAACAGTTCCACCTGCTGCTTCAATCGCTTTTACAGCGGCTTCAGAAAAAGCATTGGCGGTTATATTTATTTTGGCTGTCAGTTTTCCACGACCAAGGATCTTTACCAGGTCATTTTTAGATGCAAGGCCATTGGTAATGAGCACCTGATTGTCAAAAGTATCAATTCCTTTGGTCTCAGCCAGATTTTGTAAAATATCAAGATTTATTGGCGCATATTCAACGCGATTTCGGTTCTTGAAACCGAATTTTGGTACGCGCCGGGCAAGAGGCATTTGACCACCTTCAAAGCCTGCCTTCCGGCTGTAACCTGAACGTGATTTTGCACCTTTGTGGCCCCGCGTGGCAGTGTCTCCTGCGCCGGATCCTTCACCCCTGCCGATTCTCTTTTTTTTGCTAACGGCACCCTTTGCTGGTTTGAGATTGCTTAAATACATTATATTTCAATTTATTGGATTGGTCAATATGAAACTATTCATTCACTTCTTCAATGGTTAAAAGATGAGATACCTTACGGATCATCCCTTCCACCTGCGGAGAAGCATTTACATAAACCGGCCGGTTCATTTTTTTCACTCCCAGGGCATCCAAAGTCCTTTTCTGAACCCCTGGTCTGCCAATTCTGCTTCTGATCTGAACAATTTTATACTTTTTCATTTCCGGTTCATTATTAAAATTATCCGTTAAATACTTTTTCTAGACTTACACCACGCTGCTGTGCGACGGCAAAAGGATCTCTAAGTTGTGTCAAAGCATCAATAGTTGCCTTTACAACACTGTGCGGGTTGGAAGAGCCTTTCGATTTGGCAAGAACGTCCGTGACGCCCACACTTTCAAGTACAGCACGCATAGCACCACCGGCAATAACACCGGTACCGTGCGCTGCCGGCTTAACCAAAACTCGTGCACCACTATACTTACCCTCCTGGGCATGTGGAATGGTACCTTTATGAACAGGAACTTTGATCAGATGCTTTTTCGCATCGTCAATCCCTTTGCTGATGGCTGTGGTTACCTCTTTTGCCTTACCCAGACCGTAACCGACAACACCATTTTCATTTCCAACAACAACAATTGCAGAAAAACTGAATGTCCGACCACCTTTGGTGACTTTCGTAACCCGCTGTATACTGACCAGTCTGTCTTTGAATTCAATTTCGCTGGACTTAACCTTTTTGATATTTACGTTTGCCATAATTTAAAATTTTAAGCCTCCTTCCCTGGCTCCTTCTGCTAATGATTTTACTCTTCCGTGATACAGGTAACCGTTGCGGTCAAAAACAATTTCTGCAATGCCTGCTTCTTTAGCACGTTCAGCAATCAGTTTGCCAACTTCGCGTGCTTTCTCCGCTTTGGTCTTTTTATCTTCACCAATATCTTTGGCATTAGATGAAGCAGCAGCCAATGTTTTACCTTCGAGGTCATCAATCACCTGGGCATATATAGCTTTATTGCTCCTGAAAACAGATAGCCTGGGTTTTTCAGTCGTACCACGCACCTTTTTCCTGACGCGGTATTTTATTTTTGTTCTTCTGTCGATTTTCTTATTTGTTGCCATCCTGATAGAGGAATTAAATATTTTGATTATTTATTATTTTGCAGCTGCTGCTTTACCGGCTTTTCTACGAATCACTTCACCCTTAAAGCGGATACCTTTACCTTTATATGGTTCCGGCTTGCGGAATGAGCGGATCTTGGCAGCTACCTGGCCAACAAGTTGTTTGTCGTGTGATTCCAGTATAATGGTTGGACTTTTACCCCTCTCGGTAACTGTTTCAACTTTTACCTCCTTTGGTATTTCAAAAAAGATCCCGTGCGAGTATCCCAATGAAAGTTCGAGCAGCTGTCCGTTATTAGACGCTTTGTAACCAACGCCGACCAGTTCCTGCACAATTTTATATCCCTCAGAAACGCCAACAATCATGTTATTGATTAACGAGCGGTAAAGACCATGCAATGCTTTATGACGCTTCTGATCGCTTGGACGAACAACTGTAAGCACTTCGCCATCAATTTTGATGTTTATATCCTGATCCACAACTTGTGTCAGTTCTCCCTTGGGGCCCTTGACCGTAACCTGATTATCCTTTGATACCGTTACGGTAACGCCGGAAGGGATATTTATTGGTAAATTTCCTATTCTTGACATTTGTATCTCCTTTAGCTTACGTAACAAATTACTTCTCCACCTACATTCAATTTCCTGGCTTCTTTATCAGTAATCAGGCCACTTGATGTTGATATGATAGCAACTCCCAACCCATTCAAAACCCGTGGAAGTTCTTTGCTGTTGCAATAGCGACGAAGGCCCGGACGACTCACACGCTGAAGTTCATTAATTGCCGGAATTTTTGTTGTCGGATGATATTTTAGTGCAATCTTAATTATACCAGGCACCTGATCATCCTCAAATTTGTAATTAAGGATATACCCCTTATCAAAAAGAAGCTTGGTGATCCCTTTCTTCATGTTCGATGCAGGAATTTCAACAACCCTGTGGTTGGCCTTGATGGCATTCCTTAGTCTTGTCAGATAATCTGCAATTGGATCTGTTATCATTGCTTGAAATAAATGTTAAATATAATGTTTATAATTTTCTTACCAGCTTGCTTTTGTTACGCCGGGTATAAGTCCTTTATTGGCCATTTCCCTGAAGTTAATACGCGAAACACCAAACTGACGTATGTACCCTTTGGGCCTGCCGGTTAACTGGCATCGGTTGTGCAAACGCACGGGTGAAGCGTTTTTGGGTAGCTTTTGCAGACCTTCCCAATCACCACTTGCTTTTAGTTCAGCTCTTTTCGCGGCATATTTTGCAACAAGTTTTGCTCTTTTAAGCTCTCTGGCTTTCATGGATTCTTTTGCCATGCTTTTTTTATTTATTCTGGTTTTTAAATGGTATTCCAAAATCACGCAACAATGCAAATGCTTCCTTGTCGGTATCAGCATTAGTTACGAAGTTGATATCCATCCCGTTAATCTTATTGACCTTATCGATATTGATTTCCGGGAAGATGATTTGCTCGGGCACACCCATGGAATAGTTGCCACGGCCGTCAAAGCCCTTCTCGTTTACCCCTTTAAAGTCGCGGATCCTGGGAAGTGTAACAGATACCAGGCGATCAAGAAACTCATACATCTTATCGCCCCGCATTGTAACACGTACGCCAATTGGCATACCACGTCTCAGTTTAAAATTAGAGATATCCAGTTTGGATTTTGTAGGCACTGCTTTTTGACCAGCCACCAGACTCATCTCCTCAACGGCTTGATCGATGAGCTTTTTATCTGTAATGGCATCGCCAACACCCTGGTTCAGACAGATCTTCACCAGCTTTGGCACCTGCATTGGGCTTTTATAACCAAACTCTTTCATTAGCGCAGGAACGATCTCTTTGGAGAATTTCTCCTTTAGTCTCGGTGTATAACTCATTACTTAATTTCCTCCCCTGTCTTTTTCGAATATCGAACCAATTTGTTGTTGCTGTCAAGCTTTCTTCCAATGCGTGTAGGATTGCCTTTTGAATCAACCAACATCAGATTGGAAAGATGGATGCTTGCTTCTTTTTTAACAATACCGCCTTGTGGGTTGGCAGCATTCGGCTTCGTGTGCTTGGCAACCATATTGATGCCTTCTACGAAAGCCCTTCTTTTCTGGCGATCTACCATGAGCACTTTACCTGTCGCACCTTTTTCATTACCGGCGATCAGCTTCACGGTATCTCCCTTTTTTATATGTAATTTGAGTTCTTGCATGGTATATTTTTTTACAGCACTTCCGGTGCCAGCGAAACTATTTTCATAAATTGTTTTTCACGCAACTCTCTGGCCACGGGGCCAAAGATTCGTGTCCCACGCATCTCTTCTGTGGCGGTCAGCAACACAACAGCATTGTCGTCAAAACGAATATAGCTGCCATCTGCGCGTCTGACATCTTTTTTGGTGCGTACTACTACGGCTTTTGACACCGTACCTTTTTTGACATTACCTGATGGCAATGCGTCTTTTACTGTAACGATGATCTTATCACCGATACCGGCATATCTGCGGCGTGTGCCGCCCAACACGCGTATGCAAAGCACCTCCTTTGCACCGCTGTTATCTGCTACCGAAAGTCTGGACTCTTGTTGTATCATAACTACTTGGCTCTTTCAAGAATTTCAACTAATCTCCAACATTTATTCTTGCTCAAAGGTCTGGTCTCCATAATGCGGACGGTATCACCGATGTTGCACTCGTTCTTATCATCGTGTGCCATAAAACGGGATGAACGTTTGACAAATTTCCCGTATTTGGGATGTCTTACCCGGCGAAGAACCTCCACAACAACAGACTTATCCATCTTGTTACTAACAACAAGACCTGTTCTTTCTTTTCTGGTTTTTCTGATTTCCATCACAACTATTTCTTTACTTGATTTCCTTCAATTTCCCTTTTCCGAAGCTCAGTATGGATACGGGCAACTGTTTTGCGATAATCTTTTATCTTCATGGGGTTCTCCAGAGGAGAAACGGCATGATTCATTTTAAGCTTCCGCAACTGCTTCCGTTCTTCCTCCAGACGTTCATGGAGTTCTCCGGTTGACATTTCACGAATAACATTCTGCTTCATCTTGTGTAAATTTATTTTGTTTTACAGCTTCCCGCTTTCAAGTGGTGGCATCCGGGGGCGCAAAAACCAGCTGTTTCCGGCTGTTTTTACTGGTCATACCCCCTAAAAGGGCTGCAAAGATACACTTTTTTTGTGAACTATAATACTAATATTTTTATGATCCGACATAATCTCTGCGAACCACAAATTTTGTAATAACAGGAAGTTTTTGTGCCCCGAGACGCATGGCTTCCTTAGCAGTTTCAAGGGTAACCCCTTCTGCTTCAAATAGTATCCTTCCCGGGCATATCCTGGCTACGAAATATTCCGGCGCGCCTTTCCCTTTACCCATACGTACCTCAGCAGGCTTTTTTGTAATGGGTTTGTCCGGAAAGATCCGAATCCACAACTGGCCTTCACGTTTCATACGACGGGTAATTGCCTGACGGGCAGCTTCAATCTGCCGGCCGGTAAGCCAACACGTATCCAGTGACTTGATGCCGAAAGAACCAAAGGCCAGTTCAGCACCACGCTTGGTGTTGCCTTTCATGCGGCCTTTTTGCATCTTCCTGTATTTGGTTTTTTTAGGCTGTAACATTATGATTTACTTTTCCTGATTGACACTTCACTTGCTATCTATTGTTTTTTTCTTTTTCCACCAAAGCGTCCGCCTCCCTGGGGGCGACCACCCTTCGCAGGTTCTTCAATAAAAGGTGTAAGCTCGGGTTTACCGAATATCTCCCCTTTACAAATCCAAACTTTTATACCAATGCGACCGTAGGTGGTATGTGCTTCCACGGCTGCATAGTCGATATCAGCACGGATCGTATGCAATGGGATGCGACCTTCCTTGTAAGTCTCGTTGCGGGCCATCTCCGCACCCCCCAAACGTCCACCAACAGCGACCTTAATTCCTTCTGCTCCCATACGCATCGTAGAGGAAATCGCAGTTTTTACAGCCCTGCGGAATGAGATACGGCCCTCGATTTGTTTGGCAACATTTTGTGCCACCAAAAAAGCATCGAGCTCTGGTCGTTTGATCTCACTGATATTGATCTGAACCTCTTTTTTGGTTAGTTTTTTGAGCTCTTCCTTCAGTTTATCAACCTCTTGTCCGCCTTTACCAATAATGATACCGGGGCGGGCTGTGTTGATATTTACTGTTACAAGCTTCAGGGTACGCTCAATGAAGATCTTGGATACGCCGGCCTTCGCCAGACGTACGTATAAATACTTCCTGATCTTATCATCTTCAACCAATTTGGCAGCGTATTTTCTTCCACCATACCAGTTAGAGTCCCATCCTCTGATAACACCCAGCCTGAAGCCGATTGGATTTGTCTTTTGTCCCATCTGCGCAATATTTATTCGTTTGTATTTTTACTATCCACAAAGAGTGTCACGTGATTCGAGCGCTTCCTGATCCGGTAAGCCCTTCCCTGGGGAGCCGGACGAAGACGCTTTAGCATACGTGCACTGTCTACATTGATGGACTTCACATAAAGGTTGCTGTCTTCAATACGGACACCTTCATTCTTGTTTTGCCAGTTTGCTATGGCCGACAGCAAAAGCTTTTCGAGCCTTTGAGCAGCCTCTTTCTTGGTATACTTCAATATACCCAGGGCTTTATTTACTTCCTGGCCTCTGATTAAATCCGCTACCAGCCGCATCTTTCGTGGAGATGTGGGGCAGTTTCTCAGCCTGGCAATGTACTGGCTCTTTCTCTCTTCTTTGAGTTTCTCAGCCCTGATATGTTTTCTTAATCCCATTGTTACTGATTATTTATTTTTTGGCATTATCTTTTTTTACCGGCATGACCGCGAAAAATGCGCGTAGGGGCAAACTCTCCAAGTTTATGACCTACCATATTTTCGGTAATATAAACCGGAATAAACTTGTTGCCATTGTGCACGGCAATAGTCAGTCCGACAAATTCAGGAGAGATCATTGATGCACGCGACCAGGTCTTGATTACAGACTTCCTGCTACTGGCCGCCATGGCAAGCACTTTTTTCTCCAGCTTGTAATGTATATACGGTCCTTTTTTTAATGAGCGACTCATGTGTATATGTTTTTCGTGTTATCGATTGATTATTTCTTTCTTCTTTCAACGATGAGCCTGTTGGAAGCTTTCTTCCTGTTACGGGTTTTATAACCTTTTGCAGGTAATCCCTTGCGGCTGCGCGGATGTCCACCGGAGGCACGACCTTCTCCACCACCCATTGGGTGATCCACCGGGTTCATAACCACGGGACGGGTTCGCGGACGACGACCAAGCCAACGGCTTCTTCCTGCCTTACCAGACACTTCGTGCATGTGGTCAGGATTAGAAGTTCCACCAATGGTTGCCTTACAGGTAATCAGTACCATACGGATCTCACCAGAGGGAAGCTTCAGTGAAGCATATTTCCCTTCCCGCGATGTAAGCTGGGCATAGGTGCCGGCACTACGGGCCATTTTGGCTCCCTGCCCGGGCTTCAGTTCAATGCTGTGAACAATACTACCAAGCGGAATGTCACGCAAAAACAGAGTATTGCCAACATCCGGAGTAGCTTTTTCTCCGGAAAGTACGGTTGCACCAACCTTAAGACCATTCGGTGCTATAATGTAGCGCTTCTCACCATCAGCATAAAAAAGCAATGCTATCCGGGCAGATCTGTTCGGATCATACTCAATGGTTTTTACCGTGGCAGGAATACCATCCTTGTCGCGTTTAAAATCAATAATACGGTAACTGCGCTTATGGCCTCCACCAATATAACGCATGGTCATTTTACCTCTGTTGTTTCTACCCCCGCTCTTGTGCTTTCCAGTAACAAGACTCTTCTCTGGTTTTGAAGTCGTAACGTCATCAAAAGCACTTATGATCTTGTTGCGTTGCCCGGGTGTTGTGGGTTTAAATTTTCTTAAAGCCATGAATCTCTATATATTGCTGTAAAAATCAATTGCCTGACCCTCGCCTAAAGTGACGATGGCCTTTTTAAAACTATTTTTCCTTCCAGACTGAATACCTGTACGAGTGAAACGCGTCTTGAGTTTACCAAGATAAACCATCGTGTTTACCGAGGTAACCGTTACATCGTACATCTCCTCGACGGCATGACGAATCTGCGATTTCGTAGCTGCCTTGTTAACGATGAATCCATAGCGGTTTGGAAACTTTTCAGTTACCGCAGTCATCTTTTCGGTTATAAGAGGCTTAATTAAAACTTCCATTGTTGTCTATATTTATCAGCTGCAAGCAATGCAACCAATGATCCTACTTTACTTTTTAAGCAAAACTTCCTGAATTTTCTCTATTGAACTCTCTAAAACCAGCAGCTTTTCAGCATATAAAATCTGGTATGTGAAGAGGTTTTCAGCCGCAACTACCCTGGCCTTCGGCAAATTCCGTGCGGAAACCTGAATGATATGATTACCTTCCGGAAGAACCATAAGGGTTTTCTTGTTCTCCAGATCGAAATTTTTCAGAATTTCAAGATATTTCTTCGTTCCGGGAGCATCCATTGCAAAATCCTCAAGAACCATCAGGTTTTCATCCTTCACCTTATAAGATAGCGCCGATTTTCTGGCCAGCCTTTTTACTTTTTTATTCAGTTTGAATGAATAATCACGGGGTTTTGGTCCAAACACCACACCACCACCACGCAGCAAAGGTGACTTGATATCACCGATGCGTGCAGCTCCGGTACCTTTCTGACGCCTTAACTTACGGGTGCTTCCCTTTACCTCGCTGCGTCCTTTCGTACTGTGCGTACCTTGACGTTTGTTTGCCAAATGGTGCTTCACTGCCAGGTAAAGCACATGGTCGTTGGGTTTGATGCCAAATACCTGCTCATCGAGGGATACGGTCTTAGATGTTTTGCTTCCGTCTATGTTATATACTGCTAACTCCATCTCTCAAGAATTAAATATGATCCATTTGGTCCTGGTACAGAACCTTTAACAACTACAATATTCTTTTCAGGGTCCAGCTTCATAATCTGAAGGTTGATCATTTTAACCCGATTGCCACCGGTTCTTCCACCCATACGCATTCCTTTGAAAACTCTGGATGGCCAGGAAGAAGCACCAAGTGAGCCGGGAGCGCGCAAACGGTTATGCTGCCCATGGGTTGCCTGACCCACGCCTGCAAAGCCGTGGCGCTTCACAACACCCTGAAAACCTTTCCCCTTGCTGGTTCCTACGACATCAATATACTCTCCTTCGATAAATATATCAGCCCGAACCACTTCACCAAACCCTTTGCGTTGTCCCTTTTCAAAACGGGTAAATTCTGCAAGAATCTTTTTGGGAGTCGTTTTGGCCTTGGCGAAATGCCCTTTCATTGGCTTGTTGACCCTGCTTTCCTTTTGTTCATCAAAAGCAAGCTGAATGGCTTCATAACCATCCGTCTCCTTCGTTCTGATTTGCGTAACAACACAAGGACCAGCTTCTATCACCGTGCATGGGACATTCTTCCCAGAGGCATCAAATATGCTGGTCATACCTATTTTTTTTCCAATTAATCCTGACATTTTTTGTCGTTTTTATCTGTACGCTTTCCTGGTTTATTTGCTTACACCTTTATCTCAACTTCTACACCACTGGGCAACTCAAGCTTCATCAAGGCATCAACTGTTTTGGATGAAGATGAATAAATATCCAACAACCGCTTGTATGAGCAAAGCTGAAATTGTTCCCTTGACTTCTTGTTGACAAAGGGTGACCGCAGAACGGTAAAGATCCTTTTGTTAGTAGGCAACGGAATTGGTCCGTTAACTACTGCTCCGGTTGTCTTTACTGTTTTAACGATTTTCTCGGCAGACTTGTCTACGAGATTGTAATCGTATGATTTTAACTTGATTCGAATTCTATGACTCACGGCTCAACTATTTAATTATGTTTGCTTTAGGATTTAACTCCATATAGTTTATAAATCAATTCATCAGATATATTCTTAGGTGCTTCCTGAAAATGACTGAATTCCATTGTGGATGTCGCCCGTCCGCTTGTCAGCGTCCGCAAAGCTGTCACATAACCAAACATCTCCGCCAGAGGCACTTGAGCATGAATAACCTGAAGGTTAATCCTTGCAGACACGCTGTTCATTTGTCCGCGGCGACGGTTGATGTCCCCAACAACATCACCCAGGTATTCTTCCGGAGTGATAACTTCAAGCTTCATAACTGGCTCAAGAAGCACAGTTGACGCTTTTTTACACGCAGCTTTAAACGCAATCTTTGCAGCCAGCTCAAAGGAAAGAGAGTCGGAATCCACATTGTGATAAGAACCATCAATAAGTCGTACTTTCAGACTTTCAAGCGGGAAACCGGCCATAACCCCATTTTGCATCGCAGCCTTAAAGCCCTTCTCTATGGAAGGAATATATTCTTTAGGTATATTGCCACCCTTTACTTCATCAATAAATTGCAAACCCACAACACCTTCATCAGCCGGTCCGATCTCAAAAATAATATCGGCAAATTTTCCTTTGCCACCGGTTTGTTTTTTGTAAACCTCTCTGTGTTTCACAACAGAAGTGATGGCTTCCTTATAAGCCACCTGCGGAGCTCCCTGATTGGCTTCCACTCTGAACTCCCTGCTTAATCTGTCTAACAGAATTTCCAGGTGCAACTCACCCATACCACTGATGATGGTTTGGCCACTGTCAGGATCGGTTCGTACTACAAAAGTAGGATCCTCTTCGGATAATTTCAGAAGGGCAAGATTGAGTTTATCAAGATCTGCCTGAGTTTTGGGCTCAATGGCAACGCTGATAACAGGTTCAGGGAAAGTCATCGACTCCAGTATCACCGGGTGCTTTTCGTCGCAGAGAGAGTCTCCGGTATGAATGTTTTTAAATCCAACGGCTGCTCCAATGTCTCCGGCTTCAATTTTCTCAATCGGGTTTTGCTTGTTTGCATGCATCTGCAGAATACGGGAAATGCGTTCTTTTTTGTTGGTCGATGCATTGTATATATAGGAACCCGCATTCAGGGTGCCACTGTAGACCCTGAAGAAGCAAAGCCTGCCCACATAAGGATCGTTGGCAATTTTAAAGGCCAATGCAGCAAAAGGTTCATTTGCATCGGCCTTACGTATAATGGATTTTTCTGTTTTGGGGTGAATGCCTTCAATCGCCTCCACATCAAGAGGAGAAGGCAAAAATTTGATCACGGCATCCAGCAACGACTGAATGCCTTTATTTTTAAATGCAGAGCCACAAAGTACCGGTGTAATGCGACGGTCAATTGTGGCCTTGCGAATGATAGCTGTCATTTCCTCTTCAGAAATGGAATCCGGATCATCCATAAATTTCTCAAGCAGTTCTTCACTCTCTTCAGCACATCCTTCAACCAGTTTGGTTCTATACGTTGCAACGGTTTCAACCAGCTCATCAGGAATAGGTATTTCGACAAATACTGTACCAAGACTCTGGTCTTCCCAAATATATGCCCTGTTCGTGATCAGGTCAATAATACCTTTGAACTCCTCTTCTTCTCCGATCGGAATTTGCAAAGGCACAGCATTCATACCCAAACGTTCGCGGATTTTCTCCACTACATTAAAAAAGTCGGCACCGGCCCGATCCATTTTATTGACAAAACTGATGCGGGGTACTTTATACTTGTCCGCCTGTCTCCAAACCGTTTCAGATTGTGGTTCAACGCCACCGACGGCACAGAACAGTGCAATGGCACCATCAAGCACACGCAGACTGCGTTCCACCTCAACAGTAAAATCAACGTGTCCGGGCGTATCAATGATGTTTACCTTATATTGCTTTTCATTAAAACTCCAGAAAGTAGTTGTTGCAGCCGAAGTGATCGTAATACCTCGCTCCTGCTCCTGAACCATCCAGTCCATGGTCGCAGAACCATCATGGGTTTCACCCAGACGATGGTTTACACCGGTATAGAACAATACCCGCTCGGTAGTTGTAGTCTTACCTGCGTCGATATGCGCCATAATGCCGATGTTGCGCGTGTATTTGAGATCTCTGGCCATTAATTAACAATTGCTTTTTTTAAAATCTGAAATGTGAGAACGCTTTGTTTGCATCCGCCATACGGTGGGTATCTTCCTTTCTTTTATAAGCTCCACCCTCTTCCTTGCTTGCAGCAACTATTTCTCCGGCCAGCTTGCCAGCCATCCCTTTTTCATTACGTTTGCGAGCAAAGCTGATCATGTTTTTTATGCCAACTGAAACCTTTCTGTCAGGACGAATTTCAGATGGGATCTGAAAGGTTGCACCACCAATTCGGCGACTACGGACCTCTACAGCAGGTGTTACATTCGCAAGTGCTTTCTTAAACACCTCAAGGCAGTCTTCGTCATTCACCTTTTCAGTAACAATATCCATTGCATCGTAAAAAATGGTGTAAGCAAGGTTCTTTTTTCCTCTCAGCATCAAATTGTTTACGAAGCGAGTCACCAAAGTATCATTAAATCTGGGGTCAGGAAGCAAAATGCGCTTTTTTGGTTTCGACTTTCTCATGGTACTATATAATAATGTATAAAGTGCTTCTTATTTAGTTTTTCGCCTTCGGCTTTTTGGTTCCATATTTTGACCTGCGCTGGTTACGCCCCTCTACTCCACTGGTATCCAAAGCACCACGAATGATGTGATAACGAACACCGGGCAGATCCTTTACCCTGCCTCCCCGGATCAATACTATAGAGTGCTCCTGAAGGTTGTGTCCTTCTCCCGGGATGTAAGCATTCACTTCTTTACCGTTGGTAAGCCTTACCCTGGCTACCTTGCGCATCGCAGAATTCGGTTTTTTGGGCGTGGTGGTGTAAACACGAACACAAACACCACGGCGCTGAGGACAAGAATCCAGAGCGGGGGACTTGCTTTTATAAGTCACTTTCTTGCGCCCCTTGCGAACCAATTGCTGAATTGTTGGCATATTTCAATCTCAATTAATGTAAAAACTTCGCTTTTATTCAATTAATTTATTTCAATCTATTTTTTTGGGAGTGCAAAGGTAGAAGTTATTTTTTTAAAACCAATATAGTTTTACAAATAATTTCTCCTGCACAAAGATTTTTCTTTGCCGGCAAACAAAGTATATCCCCATTTTCAGGGGCACAAAGGTAAGGAAATTCCGGGAATTAAGGTTAAGGTTAAGGCTGATTGGTTGATTGGTTGATTGGTTGATTGGCTGATTGGTTGATTGGTGGTGTGTTTTCTAAACGCTAAACCCCAGACAAGAACCAACCAAACAACAGCATTGGCCTGGTCCTGGCCGGCAGCGGGCTACGAATTAAAATCTGTAAGCAGCCCGTTCCATCTCTTTTGCATTACGGAATGGTCTGGGTGGATTCAGGTGTTTTTCAAGAAACTTATAGATCTCAAAACGGATGTCCCTGCCTTGCCGGTGATCCATCCGGTCAAAAGAATGTCCACCCGGGATGTCTTCGTAAATCCGGTATTCGAAATCCTTGTTGTGCGCTTTTAATGTATTGATAAGGTTTTGAACCTCAAGCACATGCACATCTTCATCGATGGTATTGGTGTGAATCAAAAGGGGGGTATTTAGTTTGTGTGCATGGTATACCGGCGAACGACGGCGGTACTCATCAATGTTTTCATGCACCATCTGTCCGATATGATGATCTGCTGCAAACCAGTCGATTTCATAGGCCGGGCGTTTATAACCCATCCTGGCCACCAGATCACTTACGGGCACACCTGCAAACACAGCCTTATAATCACGCGGATGCTCAAAGGCGGTCATCAGCGAGATCATGCCGCCATGGCTCCAACCTATCAGTCCTACTCTGCGAGAGTCAACAATATCATAATTCTCGAGCATCATCAGCATACTTTCGTGGCTGTCATCATTTTCCAAACCACCATAATCGATGAGCTTATGGTGTCTTTTCCCATAGCCCGTGCTGCCCCTGTACTCAGGCGCTACCACTATATATTGCTGAGCCATCAATTCGCGTATGATATGTGTATAGTAAGTATTGAAATCACCGTGAACACCACCATGTGGAAAAACAAGCAAAGGATACTTCTTAGAAGGGTCAATATCCTTAGGGATAAACACATAAGTCCAAAACTTAATGGGGTTTGAACCGGCCAGTGTTGTTGCCTGTTCCGCACCCCGCGGTGGTGGCCCTGCCATAAAAAGTTTGTCAATATAAGCAACGTCTCCAACCACTTTGTGCCACATAATGTCGTCAATCGCCTTTTCCAGTACATCAAAGCGGTAACGAAGGTCGCCCAGGTGCTCCAGAATGGCCTCCTGGTTTCTGATAAGTTGTTCGTTGGGAACCTGAGCCGGTGCATTCACAGTAAAGGTGAGTGCCCCAAGCAGAGCTATTATCCGGATGGTCTTCAAAAATAATGATTTCATAAAGTTTTTATAAAAGGTTTAGAAATTATGTGATTGCGCGATAAATATACAAACTATTTAAGACATCAGAAAGGAAGAAGTTGCTTCCAATTGTCGGGATAAGCTTGTTGAATGTGTCAGGTGTTTCTTATCTTTGCAGCGCTTCATTACGGAGGCGTTTTTTAACAAAACCCGGGTATGGTTGATTTTATTAAAGAGCTTAACGAACCACAGCAACAGGCTGTGCAAACAACACAAGGACCCGTAATGGTCATCGCCGGTGCCGGCAGTGGCAAAACAAGGGTATTGACTTACAGGGTAGCCTATTTGTTACATCAGGGGGTATCACCATTCCGGATTCTTGCTCTGACATTTACCAATAAGGCGGCACGCGAGATGCGCGAGCGGGTTGCCGGACTTATCGATCCTTCAAAGGCCAAAAGTCTGTGGATGGGAACCTTTCACAGTATATTTGCCAGGATATTGAGGGTTGAAGCCGAAAAGCTTGATTATCCTTCCCAGTTTACCATATATGACACAGAAGATTCAAAGCGGGTAATCAAGAAAATTCTTAAAGAACAAAATCTGGATGATAAAACCTATGCCCCGGGGTTTGTCCTGAACCGCATTTCCAATGCGAAAAACAACCTGATTTCTGCCGCTGATTACAATGAAGACCCCGAGATCCAGAGTCATGACACCCAAAGCAACAAATCCAAACTGGGACTGATCTACAGTCTTTACCAGCAAAAGCTCCGGAAGGCTTCAGCGATGGACTTCGATGACCTGCTTTTCAATACCAACGTATTGCTGCGAGACTTCCCGGAAGTACTTTACAAATACCAGCAACGTTTTGAATACATCCTGGTGGATGAATACCAGGACACCAATTTTGCCCAATACCTGATAGTCAAAAAACTGGCTGCCAACAACGAAAACATCTGCGTGGTGGGTGACGATGCACAAAGCATCTACGCCTTCAGGGGAGCCAATATACAGAACATCCTGAATTTCAAAAAAGATTATCCTGACTATCAAATCTTTAAACTGGAACAGAACTATCGTTCAACAGGGTATATTGTTGATGTAGCAAACAGCCTCATCGCGCACAACAAAAACCAGATCCATAAAAAAATCTGGACAAGCAATGGATCGGGAGAAAAACTACACATCATAAATACTGCAACAGATGGGGAAGAAGCAGGATGGGTTGCCAGCCGGATTTTTGAAATGATTCAGCATCAAAAACTTCCAAACTCGGCATTTGCTGTACTGTACCGCACCAATGCACAATCCAGGGCTATGGAAGAAGCCTTGCGACGACTCAATATCCCATACAGAATCTATGGCAGTGTATCCTTTTATCAACGTAAGGAAATCAAAGACCTTCTCGCCTATTTCCGGCTTGTGATCAACCCTCTGGATGAAGATGCCTTTTTGCGCACCGTGAATTTTCCTGCACGGGGAATTGGCGCAACCAGCAT
>SKSI01000059.1 GCA_007123065.1 Bacteroidales bacterium | reverse complement strand
TTTTATTACGTGCATTACCAAACAAGACAACGGTTTAACAGGTCAAGCCCTGTCAATACAAATCTTCACATTTGCATATCTTCTCATCCTCTTCGAGCTTCGAGCTTCGAGCTCATTTGCACATCTGCACATTTGCTAATTTGCTAATCTAACCATGATGCTCGTGAAACTTTTTAACCCTGTACTCCAGATCGGGAAACTGATCCCTGCCAACAAGTGAAACACAAGCCCGAAGGCCTTCCAGACGCTCACTTCCGGTAATCGCCAAAGAAATCGCACTGATGCCATAATAAATAAGGGCCTCAATCAGCTTCTCGCCGGTAAAGCCAGGATACGATATCGTAAAATAAAAACCATCGGCCAATGGCTTGTCTTCATCTTTATCATAAACAATCCTGAAACCATTATCAATAAACATTTTCTTCATAATCTTTGCCTTCTCCCCATATTCCTTCACAACATCAACAAAATCATAAACTCCATCATTCACTGCCTTCAACATGGCCTCCAGCGCATATTGCGGCGAATGGGCTGTACCTGAACTTAATGCGTACATCGTACCAAAAACCATCGCACGCCCAAACTGCTCCATGCCATAATATGGCAACAAATCCTTTGATCGCTTTGCGAATAATGTATCGGAAATAACCATCATACCTATGCGCTGTCCGGCATAACTAAATGCCTTTGAACTGGATATCAATAAAACATATTGGTCTGTGTAATTGGCAACTGTAGGCTGATATGGCGGCTCACCGGGCTTCGATAAATCCTGGCGAAAATCCATCGCAAAATAAGCCAGATCCTCAATCACCACAACACCGTATTTGGTGGCCAGCTCACCAATGATCTTCAATTCAGTTTCGGTAAAGCAGATCCATGACGGGTTGTTCGGATTGGAATAGAGCAGCGCAGCAACATTCCCATCTTTAAGATGCGATTCCAGCTTATCTCTTAGTTTCTCACCCCTGTAATTATAGACATCAAAACTGTCGAACTTTGTACCCTGAACCCGGCATTGCTGCTTGTGTACCGGGAAACCGGGATCCAGAAACAATATTGTATCCTTCTCCTTTTTCATCCTGGTAACAGTCATAAACGTGGCAAAGCTACCCTGCATCGACCCAACTGTAGGGATACAACCGTGGGGTTGCACTTCAATATTCATGAACAATTTCACAAAACGTGAAATCTCCTTCTTAAGGCCTTTTTTGCCGTCAATATCAGGATAAATGGCCGCCACACCTTTATCAAGTGCTGCTTTTTCGGCTTCAACACCCACCGCTGCAGGCTTTAAGCCCGGAATGCCCATTTCCATCCGGATGTAACGTTCTCCGGTTTCTTCCTCAATGAAGTCAACCAGCCGTTTGATCTCTCGTATGGATGCCTTGCCCACATTCTCCAGGCCCATTTGTTCAACATATTTTTCTACAACTTCGAAGGGAATTGGTGTATCTTTCTTCATAAGTATAAAGGTTAAGGTTAAGACTGAGGTTAAGAAATATATAGCAATTTTTATGTGTTTATTAATGGTTTAAATTTGAAGGTTTAAAGAGGCTGCTGGCTCTTGGCTATTAGCTTCTTTCTTGCTAAAAGCCGAAGCCAAAAGCTAAAAGCCAATTTTTCCTTCGAGCTATTGCTGGGGCACAAAATAAGAAAAACTGCAGGATAAAAAAAATGATTTGGCTACATTTGCCTGTAAAATTCAGTCTGTGTATGGATGCCCTTTTTTATCAGCGACTCATCTTATCTGTGATTGTGGCCGGTATGTGGATCACCCTCGCCACCATCATATCAGAAAAAATGGGTTCGAAGATGGGCGGAATGATCGGCAACCTGCCATCAACCATATTTACCTCCCTCCTGTTTATTGGAATCACCCAGGGAACAGACTTTGCCGCAGAAACAACTGCTACCGTCCCATTGGGGATGTTTCTCAGCACGATGTTTCTGTTTGTTTTCATCAGCCTTGTAAACAGAGGGTTGATTGTTTCTGTCGCTGCAGGCCTCCTGACGTGGGCGCTGCTGGCTGTTGTATTCTCATTTGTGCAAAATGCAGGCATAGTTGTATGGTCTGTCCTTTATTTTTCCGGAGCGATTGGCACATACCTGTTCGCTGAGCGAGTTCAAAAAATTCCGTCACTTGGTAAAGTCAAAAAAAGATACTCCGCCCGTCAAATCAGTTTCAGAGCGCTTTTTGCCGGAAGCATTGTTGGATTGTCCGTGCTGGTTGCACAAACCGGCTCCGCTTTCTGGGCCGGACTTTTCGCTTCCTTCCCTGCCATGATGCTCTCTTCAATGGTGATTCTCACCCTATCGGCAGGCTATCCTTTTGCACGTGCAACAGGCAAGGTAATGCTGCTCGCCTCTACCAATATTGTCATTTATAGCTTTGTTGCCGGCGTGTTGTTTCCGCTTATCGGTTTGTGGTGGGGTACACTCGCCGCCTATGCCACCGCTGCAGTTTGGGTATGGTTTTTGAAGCCTCTTTTCGACAAAAGCCGATAAAACAAAGATATAAATTTTTCAATTATAAGGATTTAATTTCTATTTTGCACATATTAATTTTTTATGATGTATTATTCATTTATTCCAATATTGTTATGATGTATAAAAAGTTTTCTTTTCTTTTTCTTTTTTTGATGATGTTTTTATGGACCCATCTTTTTGCACAGACAGAGATGAGTTACCAGCTCCCACCTCCTGAGGTCATTGAGCTGGTGGATGCACCCACCACACCATCCATGAGTATTGGTCCGCACAATAATATTGTTGCCCTTTTTGAGCGACCGGGTTTGCCTGCTCTTGAGGATCTTGCCGCTGAGGAGATGCGACTCGCCGGGATACGCTTTGACCCACACACCAACGGCCCCAGTCACGGATGGTATAATATCGGAATTCAGCTCATGGATATCGATGGCAACAACCTTCGTGATGTCAGCGGACTACCTGAAAACCCCAGGATAAGAAGTGCTTCATGGGCACCCGACGGAACAAAGCTGGCTTTTTTAAACACCACTGAAGACGGGATTGAGCTTTGGGTGCTTGACATCAGAACAGCACACGCTTCGCCAGTAACAGGTCCGGTGATCAACGACATTTTGGGTAATTCATTCAATTGGCTGACAAACAGTCAACAGCTGATTTATACTGCCGTATTGAGCGACCGTGGTCCTGCCCCGGAACGTCCCCGTGTAGCGACAGGACCTTTGGTTCAGGAAAGCATCGGCAGACGCGCAGCAGTAAGAACTTTCCAGGATCTGCTCTCAGACACTTATGATGAAGCCATTTTTGATTATTATACAACAGCACAATTGCATATCGCTGACCTTGACGGAAATTCGGAAAAGATATGGGGTCCTGCGGTGATCTGGTCATTCCAGCTTTCACCCGACAGCAGGTATATAAGGATTACCACATTGCAAAAGCCCTACTCATACATTGTTCCTTTTTCCCGTTTTGCACAACGCTATGATGTTATTGATATTGAAGGAAATCACATCCGCACTGTTGCAGATATACCACTGGCAGAAGAGATGCCCCGGGGTTTTGGGTCAACCAGGGAAGGGCCACGAAGAATCGCCTGGCGCAACGACGCACCAGCAACACTTTACTGGGTAGAGGCCCTTGACGGGGGTGACCCGAACACAAAAGCCGAATACCGGGACCAGTTGTTCTTTTTTGATGCACCCTTTCAGGAACAACCGGTAGCCGGCTTCAAAATGAATTACCGTTTCTCGGGCATTCAGTGGGCCAATGATGACTTTGCCCTCGTCAACGAGTTCTGGCGCCCCACAAGGATGGCAAAGATGAGCTCGTTCCATCCGGCGGACCCTGCAGCAGGACTTACTCCAATACGCGAAAGATCAACAGAAGACAGATATGGAGACCCCGGTAGCCTCCAAACAACAGTAAACGCCTACGGCCGTTCTGTTCTGATGTTTGATGAAAACGGCCGTGACCTCTTTTTAGTAGGACAAGGGGCTTCTCCGGAAGGAAATCGTCCTTTTGTGGATGTATATCATTTTCACACCGGCGAAACCACAAGGCTTTGGCGCAGCGAAGCACCTTATTATGAACGGCCCATTCGAATTATTGACCCGAACCGCAGACTGATTGTCACAATGCGTGAATCGATCGGGGATCATCCAAACTATTATCTGCGTGACCTCGGAAGCGACCAAATTACCCAAATCACAGACTTCCCGGAACCCTTCCCTCAGCTTCGTGCCTTGCAGAAAGAAATGATTTACTACGAAAGAGAAGACGGTATCCCTTTATCCGGCGAGCTTTTCCTGCCTCCGGACTTCACTCCGGGAATGGATGATCCGCTGCCAACCATTTTCTGGGCTTACCCACGTGAATTTCTGACCACAGACGGTGCAGGACAGGTGACCGGTTCACCTTATACATACACCCGCCTTGGTTCAACCTCAATTGTAATGCTTGTCACACAAGGTTATGCCGTTCTGAATAATGCGGCATTTCCAATTGTAGCCGGGGAAACCGGTGAACCCAATGATACTTTTGTGGAACAGCTGGTGGCAAACGCCGATGCAGGCATCAGCACACTGGTAGAAATGGGAGTTACCGACCCAAACAGAGTTGGTGTTTCAGGACACTCTTATGGAGCATTCATGACCGCCAATCTGTTGACGCACAGCGATATTTTTGCTGCCGGTGTGGCACGCAGCGGTGCCTACAACCGAACACTCACCCCGTTTGGGTTCCAGCTTGAAGAACGCACATACTGGGAAGCACCTGAGGTCTATAACGGCATGTCACCATTTATGCACGCCGATAAAATGGATGTCCCCATGCTGCTCATTCATGGTGCCGACGACAACAACTCCGGCACATTCCCCATGCAGAGTGAACGCTATTATGACGCATTACGCGGCCATGGGGCAACCGTTAAACTTGTGATGCTGCCCCATGAAAGCCACGGATACAGAGCACGGGAATCCGTGCTGCATATGCACTGGGAGTGGATTGAATGGTTTAACAGGTACGTAAGGGACTTGTAACCAAGAATGTACTTCTGCATAAAGATGTTTGGTTGTTGAGAAGTTTAGTTGTTAAGTTTCTTACTACCTTTGCGCCCTTATGGAGCCAATCAACTACATTCAGGCAAGGGAAGTCACCAAAGCATATGGTGAAAAAGTCCTTTTTCAGGGAATTTCTGTCAGCATCGCCCAGGGACAAAAAGTAGCACTGATTGCCCGGAATGGAACAGGAAAAACAACGCTGCTGAATATTCTCTCCGGTCTGGACACTCCTGACGAAGGTATTTGCACATACAGAAACGGTCTCAGATTGGCCTACCTGCCACAGGAACCTGGTTTTGATCCTTCTCTGAATATCTCTGATGCCCTGCTTTCGGCTGATAATGAGCAAACACGCACTATAAAGGCCTATGAGGAGCTGATCAGCGACCCGGATACAGCTCAGAATGTTACCGGTAAAAAATCTCTTGAGGAAATTATGCTGCGCATGGATGCCCTGCAGGCCTGGGATTATGAACAACGTGTAAAGCAGGTGCTCACCAAGCTGAAAATCAGCAGTCTCAAAACGCCTGTTGCAAGCCTTTCCGGAGGACAGCTGAAGCGTCTGGCACTGGCAAAAGTACTGATCGAAGAACCTGATTTTTTACTGCTGGATGAGCCGACCAACCATCTGGATATTGAGATGATTGAATGGCTGGAGGGCTTTTTCAGCAGACAAAAGATCACATTGCTTATGGTAACGCACGACCGTTACTTTCTGGACGCCGTTTGCAACGAAATCATCGAGCTGGAAAACAACAAACTGCATACCTATAAAGGCAATTATGCCTATTTTCTGGAGAAGAAACAGGCACGTAAGGTTGCTGAAGCTGCTCAAAATGAAAAATCCCTGAACCTGCTGCGGAAAGAAACGGACTGGATGCGCAGAAGTCCGCCGGCACGAACTACCAAATCCAAAGCAAGGATACAGTCATATCATCACCTGAAAGAGGAAACCGGCAAGCCGCAAGAATCAACAGCCGGTGAAATCCGAATGGATATTACCCGGCTGGGTAAAAAAATCCTCGAGCTTGTTAATGTCAGAAAAATATACGACAATCAACGGGTTGTTGACGATTTCTCTTACGTATTCAAGAGAGGTGAAAGAGTGGGTATTGTTGGTCCGAATGGTACAGGAAAAAGCACCCTGGTAAACCTGATCACACAAAGCATCAGACCTGATGCAGGGAAGGTGGTTACGGGTGAAACCATACAATTCGGTTATTTCAGACAGGAAGGAATAAACGTTGACCCAAACAAAAAAGTGATTGAAGTGATACGGGATGTGGCCGATCATATTCGCCTCGCAAAGGATTACAGTATGAGTGCGGCACAGTTCCTCCGGTATTTCAACTTTCCAAACCACATGCACCACGATCTGGTTGAAAATTTGAGTGGGGGTGAAAAAAGAAGGCTTTATTTGCTCACGATACTGATGAGAAACCCTAATTTTCTCATCCTTGACGAGCCAACCAATGACTTGGATATAGATACGCTAAACATATTGGAGGACTTCCTCCTCACCTACCCGGGCTGTTTGATGATCGTTTCGCACGACAGGTATTTTCTGGATCGTCTGGCAGATCATTTGTTTGTTTTCAGAGCGGTGGGTGATATCAAAGACTTTCCGGGAAACTATACTGACTTCAGGATGCAGCAAAAGCAGCGGTCGGCATCAGCATCATCAGAAAAAAAAGAGAGAAAAACCCAACAAAAAAGAAGCAACCGTCCCAGTGAGAAAAAGAAACTCAGCTACAAAGAGCAAAAAGAATTTGAGGCTCTGGAATCTGAAATTCCGGTACTTGAGGAGGAGAAAGCCGTTTTATTAAAGAAAATGAATGAAGGCGCTCTCAATCCGGAAGAACTCACAAAAGCTTCTGTTCGTTACCAGGAGATCGATCAGATATTGGATATAAAAACGGACCGATGGTTGGAGCTATCGGAATGGGTATAGTCTATTCTGAAGAAAGGCAAAATTACGCCCCAAGCATTACGGGCATCACCAGCATCAGAATCTCTTCTTCCTTATTATCATTATCAACCGGAGAAATCAATCCGGCGCGATTGGGCTCTGACATCTCCAGAAGTACCTGATCGGTACCGAGGTTGTTCAACATTTCAACCATAAACTTGCTGTTAAAACCTATTTCCAGATCGACACCGTCGTAATGACAGACCAGGCGCTCACGTGCTTCATTGCTGTAATCCAGGTCTTCTGCCATCAATATCAGTTCGGTACCTGCAATTTTAAACCTTACCTGATAGGTTGTCTGGTTAGAGAAGATGGAAACCCTTTTAATGGCATTAAGGAAAGGCAACCTGTCGACAGTCATTTTATTAGGATTGGATGAAGGAATGACCGCTGAGTAATTTGGATAGCGTCCTTCAATCAGACGACATGTCATTATGATGTTCTTGAAGGTGAAGCAGGCATTTGTTTGATCGTATTCGATCTGCACGGGCATCTCATCGCTGACCAGGATATGGCGCAGCTGATTCAATGCTTTTTTTGGCAGGATAAAGCTCGCGGTTTCATCAGCTTTTACATCATTGCGATGGTATTTTACCAGTTTGTGTGCATCGGTGGCAACAAATGTTGTCCCCTCGTCTGAAAGTTGGCAAAACACCCCGGCCATCACAGGCCTCAGATCATCGTTACTGGCGGCAAATATTGTTTTTGTAATTGCCTGATAGAGAATATCTGAATCGATCGCCACCTTCGAAGGCTCGGCAATCTCAGGCAACTGTGGATACTCATCGCCATTCTGACCGGCAAGTTTATATTTACCCTCACCTGCTGTTAATGTGACGCCAAAATGCTCCTGATCGATATCAAGTGTAACCGGAATATCAGAAAAAGTTTTTAGTGTATCCAGAAGGATTTTAGCAGGAATGGCTACACTGCCATCCCCTTCAGCCATATCAACATTGATACGCGATGTCATGGTCGTTTCCATGTCGGAGGCAGATATCCGGATCTCCGAGTCTGAAAGACTAAAAAGGAAGTTATCCAGAATGGGCAACGTGTTGTTTGTACTGAGAACACCGCTGATAGCCTGCAATTGCTTAAGCAATAAAGAGCTTGATACAATAAACTTCATACTTCACCTGATTTAGAAATGAATAGCAAAGATAGTTTTTTATAAAAAACAAATGCTAAAATAAACGAATAATTTGTTTTTCCGGCTACAAGTTAATTGTTTTCGGGTTTCAGAAAAAAATAAGATAACGGACGCATCACCGGCTGAAAAATATAATAGAGCGACAGCAGATACAGATCATCCTGTTTTTGGATATAAAACCTGTTGGGATCATAAGGCTTATTATCTGATACCAGTGTACCATCTTCAGGGATCCGACGTCTGAAAAAAAGAAGGCTGGTGCCTTCACCATAAATATCTTCTATCTCTATTTCAATAAATGGCTTTTCAGATCGTAAATCATCAGGAACACTTCCCGCTTCTACCGGTACTGCCCTTTCAAAAAACAAGTACCTGAATCCGTTCAAAAACCGCCCAATATGCTGGATGCTGATTTGTGAAGTATCAACCGGTAATCCTTTGCTGTCAGCTAAATTAAAAGTTGTCGTATCAACTATCAGATGAAACGATTCAGTGGGATTTTCTTTGTGCCGTACGACAACCTTCCGGATCTCACCCGGCTCATAATGTATTAAGACACGTGACCGCCACGAATGGGGATTTGAGGGAAAGATTTGATTCAAACTGATGATATCGTCCGGAAGCTTTACAAAATATGGAACGGGGTCAGCCTGATGCATAACCAGATGATCTCCTGTTTTCGGCAAATCAGAGCCCAGGAGCACCGACCGGAACTTCCTGTTTCTGCTGAAAAGCTCAACCCTCCCGGGTAATGTGATCAGTGGACTGCTTGTGTAAACATCAAGGAGCACGCCATTTTCCTGAAGAACCTCCCTGGCTTTGTCTCGATCATCAAACGGAACCGGACCTCTCAACTCCATGCGACGCAGGGTGAAAAGTGCTTCACGAATGAGGTATTCGTCCGCATCAAGGGAGTCGTTTAAAAGCCATACACCTGAATTCTGCTTTTCAATTTTTATTTGATTGCCTGCCGGGTCGGTCAGGATCATCATCGACACATCAACATCAGCTGATAGAGGGAAGGCACCTGGCCCGGACACAGGCAGCGTTTCTTCATACCGGTAGAAATATAATGCTGCCGACAGCAGTAGAATGGCAGCCAGAAATAATAAAAGGTTTTTATGTTTTTGCATCTGGGTTCTTATTTTGAATACCTCCTTTTTCTCATAAACATCCGGATGACTCCAATCAAAAGAACGACAAGAATAGGTGTTAAAGTATTGAACAGCTGCAGACTCAATTTGTGGATATTGACCTGTTGACGATCAAGAAGGCGGAGGCGCACTTCGCGGGTTCGCGCGCTGATGATGCCCGTATCATCTGTCAGATAATTGACTGCATTCAAAATAAAATCCTCATTTGCAAACGTCTGGCCGGTAAATCTATCGTGACCGAGTGGCAATGGCCTGCCATCTGAGCCAAACTGATTGCGTATGAGATCACCGTCTGCGACGACGATCATTGCTGCAGACAGGCTTTCATTGCGACGAATAAAACCTTCCGGCATATCCACCGATGGCGGAACTCTGTTGCTGTAAAGAGAACGAAAGCTTCCTTCCAGCAAAACGGCTACAGGTCTTGATGGTCCGGTGTGCAAATTTTCATCAATGGCACGCTCCAGGATGTCCAGACTGATACGAACCGGAACAGGCATCACCCTGGTGTAGGGTGAGGACTCAAGCAAAATGGTTTTTTCCACTCCGGCAGCTTCCACGGTATCGATGCTGCTGATAAATTCTGTTCGGATAAAGTTAAGGTTATTTACAATTTCGTGCTTTGAAATGGGGTTGAGCACAGGAAAGTATGGCCAGGGAATCAGATTGATCTGAGGCCTCCCCCCCACATAGCCTGTTGTAACAGGAATAGGCGCTGCATTCAAGTCTTTCAATAAAACGGGATTGAGACGGACCCCATAACGAAAGAAGAAATCATCCAAATTGATATCCCGGGCTATGCCCAGGGTTTCATCAGCAATCATCAGACTGTCCATATCAGCAAAAACAGGATCAACCAACCACAACATCGACCCTCCCTGCATCAGGAATTGATCCAAAATAAATTTTTCTTCCTCGGAAAAAGGCTCTTCAGGCTTTGCAGAGATAATCGTGCTATATTGTCTGAGTGCTTCAAAACCTTCACGAACCTTTATCCTGTCGACCTCATAAAAATCTTCGAGAGCCCGTTGAATGGATGCAACATACCTGGCTTCAAGCTCACCATGGCCTTCCAGAAAACCGATTTTTTCTTTTTCTTCTTTTGTGATTTTTAAAATTGTGGATGCCAGTTTGTATTCGATGGCAAGGGAAGCCTGATGCAAAGCCTCTCTCACCGACAAGCCCGGATTGTCCTGCAACAGATAAAGTGGCACTTCCTTCCCTCTGTAAGACACCAGCGCACCAGGAAAAATCACGCGCTGTGAACTTGCATCACCCGCACGGGTCTGCACTTGTGCGGGCTCGAGGCCCCTTTCGGCAAGCATCCTGTAATATTGCCGCAATTCCTGTGGGTCATCGCCTGCAGCGCGCGAAGGACTGATAAACTCGTATTGAATTTGCCCCGACCATGCACTGAATTCGTCAAGCATCTCCCGCGTATCATTACGAAGGCGGCGAAACTCGGAAGGAAGATCGCCATCAAGATATACCCGAAAGTAAACCACATCATCGAGGTTTTGTAATATCTTTTTCGTGGCCGGGGTGAGTGAATAGCGTTTATCGGCCGTCAGGTCCAGGCGCACAAACCACTGTGCACTAAAAACCTGAACTGCCAAAACGATCAGTAAGACGCTCAACACCGGAATGAATAGTTTTGCAGATGATGTCTTCCGGGCAAGAATTTGTTTTGTTGCAATAAGAAACAGCACGATCAATCCAATAAAATAAACCAGATCACGGCTATCGATCACACCTCGTCCCATAGATGCATAGTGGGCCTGCAAACCCAGATCACGTATAAAAAGATCCACATGTTCAAACATCTCGAACCTATGGATCATTTCAAAACCAATGTAAAGGAATCCTGAAAGAAACATTGCGGTGATGAAAGCAACGATCTGATTATTGGTAATAGAGGATGAAAAAAGGCCGATGGCTACAAACACCATTCCGAGGAGAAAGAGTCCGGCATAGGAACCCATGACACCACCCGTATCCACTCCGGGCGGCGCCGACACAAACTGTACACTGAAAAAGAACAGCAAGGTGGGCAGCAGTGCGACGGCAACCAGAACAACACCGGCAATGTATTTTGCAAGAACGATCTGCGTGGATGTCAGGGGCTTGGTAACCAACATCTCATAAGTACCACTGCGAAATTCATCAGAAAAAAAACGCATGGTTACGGCGGGAACCAGAAACAGAAAAACAAAAGGAGCCAGAACGAAAAAACCATTCAGATCAGCATATCCACTGTCAGGAATATTAAATTCAGAAGGAAAAACCCAAAGAAACAAACTATTGATTCCAAGAAAAACAGCAATGACCACGTAAGCGATCAATCCATTAAAAAAGCTGTTGATTTCTCTTTTGACAAGCGCCCACATAATTGTCTAGCTATTCTGTATCAAATTCAATGCTAACTGTATCATTCATTTGCAAGCCAAGGAGAGAGGCCGCTTTACCCTGATTGATAGCGATCTCAAGAAACCCCGACGTTCCAAAAAGGGCAAGACGCTCCCCCGGAACCACATCCAGGTAGGACTCGTGAAGTTGCCGTATGGCTTCACCGGGCAACCTGAATCCAATCACAAACTTTCGTCCTTTGCCAACCTCCTTGAACAAGTTTTTGTCGATATTAACAAAAACATTTTCATAACCATCAATAAAAATCACCTTACCAATAATCTTTTCAGGATAAACAACCGGTTTAAAGGCAATACGTTCATTCAGCTCCTGAATGGGGTGCCCCATCTCTTTTAATGATTTTCCGGATACAATCATTGCAGCTGCCTTTACAAAGACATCCCTGGTTGAAAATGTAAAGTAATCGGAGTCCTGCATCATATCCAGCTCAACGGCTTCCTGGGGCCTGGCATCAAACATCAGTGAAAATATTCCATTATCTGCACCAATAAAATAGTGGCCGTCGTGGTGAACCAGAATATGAGGGGTGTCGATACCAGCCTCTGTATTGACTCCCAGAAGATGGATGCTTCCTTCCGGAAAATCATTAAAGGCATTGCGTAACACAAAGCTTGCCTGCATCATATCGAAGCAAGGGATATCATGTGTTATGTCTATTATCTGAACACCGGGTATTTGCCGCAGTAAAGCACCTTTTACCGCACCTGCATAATGATTTCCGCTGCCCCAGTCGGTTGTGAGGGTGATAATGGCCATGTGTCTGTTGCCTGTTTTCAATTTATTGTGATGAAAGAGGGCAAATCAACAAAATATCTGACAAAAATATTGTTATTTTGCACTTCAAAAGTAATGAAATAATGGGTGAAAAAACAATCAAAATTGAAGGGATCCATCCCCCCGATATTTTTGGCCTGAAGGAAGAAAAACTAAAACTGCTCCAAAGCATGTTCCCCAAGCTGAAGATCGTGTCGCGTGGCGAGGAGTTGATCGTTATAGGCGACAAGGCTGAAACCACCTTCTTTGAAGGGAAATTTGAACTGATGCTGGCACATTTTGACCGCTATGGAAAACTAACTGAAGAGAACATTCTCGAAATTATGGCGCGAGAAAACGGACATGCTACCTCTGTTGCAACAGAAGAAAAGGGTGGCGATCTGCTTCTTTATGGCCGCAACGGCATGGCAATCAAGGCAAGATCCCCCAACCAGCAAAGGATGGTTAACAGTTTCAAGAAACACGATATGCTTTTCGCCATTGGTCCGGCAGGTACCGGAAAAACTTACACCGCTGTTGCCTTGGCAGTAAGAGCACTGAAAAACAAGGAGGTAAGGCGCATCATCCTGGCACGCCCTGCCGTGGAAGCCGGAGAAAATCTTGGTTTCTTACCCGGCGACCTGAAAGACAAACTGGATCCCTACCTCCGTCCGCTCTACGATGCGTTGCGCGATATGATCCCACCGGCCAAACTCGCCACTTATCTGGAAGACGGTACCATCGAAATCGCACCCCTGGCATTTATGAGAGGGAGAACGCTGGATAACGCTTTTGCCATTCTGGATGAGGCACAAAATGCAACAGAAAGTCAGCTGAAAATGTTTCTGACCAGGATGGGCAAATCAGCAAAATTCATCATCACCGGGGACATTACACAGGTTGACCTCCCAAAACAACAGACACCAGGGCTTTTCAGAGCCATTAAATTACTGAATCATATTAAAGGAATAGATTTTATTTTTCTCAACGAAAGGGATGTTGTACGCCACGACCTCGTTACAAGAATCATTGAAGCGTATGCCGTACCAAAAAGAGAAGAGAAAAATGAAAAGTGAAAAAAGCTCGAAGAAAGACTTGAACAGTGAACAGTAAACAGTGAACGGTGAACAGTAAACGCTAAACGCTTAACACTAAAAAAAGCAATAATCTGTACGGGCGAATTGCAATTCGCCCCAACCAACAAAAAACAATAAACAAATCACCTCCATGATGCAATCTGTAACAAAAACCCAATTTAAGCTTCCCGGACAAACAAGTTTCTACCAGGGAAAAGTGCGCGATGTATACACCATCGATAACAAAACCATGCTGATGGTGGTAACCGATCGTATTTCCGCTTTCGACGTGGTGTTGCCCAAAGGCATTCCATACAAAGGACAGGTGCTGAACCAGATAGCCGCAAAGTTTCTGGATGCCACCGCCGACATTGTGCCAAACTGGAAAACAGGCACGCCCGACCCAATGGTCACTGCAGGTGTTTTCTGTGAACCCTTTAAAGTAGAAATGGTGATCAGGGGCTACCTTACAGGTCATGCATGGCGCGAATACAAAAAAGGCAAGAGAAGCCTATGTGGTGTACCTTTGCCGGAAGGAATGAAAGAGAACGACAAGTTCCCGGAACCGATCATCACCCCTACAACGAAGGCAACTGTCGGGCATGACGAGGATATCTCAAAAGAGGAGATACTGAAACAGGGACTGGTCACACAAAAAGATTATGAACTTTTGGAGGATTATACCCTTAGGCTTTTTGAAAGAGGCACAGAAATGGCTTCAGAAATGGGCCTGATCCTGGTGGACACAAAATATGAGTTTGGGAAAGCTGACGACAAAATCTACCTGATCGACGAAATCCACACGCCCGATTCAAGTCGATATTTCTATCAAGACGGTTACGAAGAACGACAGCAAAAAGGGGAGCCCCAGAAACAATTGTCGAAGGAGTTTGTAAGGGAATGGTTGATGGAGAAAGGTTACAGCGGACAGGAAGGGCAAGAAGTTCCCAACATGCCGGACGAATTCGTAAAGCAGGTTTCTGACCGCTACATCGAACTGTTTGAAAAGATCACCGGGGAAAAATTCATCAAAACCCCTGCAGAAGATGTCCTCGGACGCATAGAACAGAACTGCCTAACGTTTTTGGAAAAATCTTAGAATGTATTTTTGTACACAGGTCAAGCCCGGTGTCTACAAATCGTAAAAGCAATGAAATAGTAAAGACAATTCACGAATTGTCTCTAAACTTCTAAACTCCTAAACATTTTTCGTATGTTTGCCCACAATGAAAAACAGCTAAACACCTAAAC
>SKSI01000198.1 GCA_007123065.1 Bacteroidales bacterium | reverse complement strand
TAAACTCTAAACCATAAACTCTAAACCATAATATGGCAACGTTAAAACCTTTCAGGGGCTACCGGCCCCCGGCTGAAATTGTAAAAGATCTGGCCTCAAGGCCTTACGATGTGCTGAACTCCAAGGAGGCACGTATCGAAGCAGGCGACAATCCTTACTGCTTTCTGCGCGTGGTAAAACCGGAAGTGGAATTGCCGGAAGGCGTGGATCTGTATTCTGAAGAAGTATACAATAAGGCGAAAGAAAACCTCGAAAAGTTCATCAGTAAAGGGTATTTTGTCAGAGATGAAAAACCTTCTTATTATGTTTATGCACAAACCTGGAATAACAAAACACAATATGGCATTGTGGGTTGTGCCGGAGTTGAAGATTATCTGAATGACATCATCAAAAAACATGAGCTAACCCGGCCGGATAAAGAGGAAGACCGCATGAAGCACGTGCGTATTACAAATGCCAATGCCGAACCGGTGTTTTTTACCTATCCGCAGGTTGATGCAATAGACGCAATCGTTAAAGAGGTAGTGCAGAATTCTCCTGAATACGATTTTGTTGCTGATGATGGATTTGGGCATCACTTTTGGGTGATTGACAATGAGGATCTGATAAAGGAACTCGAACAGCTGTTTAACGGTGTGAAGTATTTCTATGTGGCTGACGGCCATCACCGGACTGCGGCAGCAGCACTCGTGGGTAACGAGAAGAAAAAGCACAACCCGAATCATACCGGAGATGAACCCTATAACTTTTTTATGGCGGTGCTTTTTCCGGATGATCAGCTGACGATCATCGATTACAATAGGGTTGTAAAAGACTTGAACGGACTTTCCAAAGTGGATTTTCTGGCAAAGCTTAACAGCGATTTCAAAGTGACCCTGAAGGGCAATAACCTATACAAACCCGACGCCCTGCACGTGATGAGTATGTACCTGGACGGTGAGTGGTATGCGTTGGAAGCCAAAGATCATACTTATGACGACAGTGATCCGATTGGTGTTCTGGATGTGACCATCCTGTCAAAATCAGTTTTGGAGCCAATTCTGGGTATCAAAAACCTGAGAACCGATAAGAGGATCGACTTTGTTGGTGGTATTCGTGGATTGGAAGAGCTGAAGCGTCGCGTGGACAGTGGTGAAATGCAGGTGGCGTTTGCACTGTATCCTGTCACAATGAAACAGCTTATGGATATTGCCGATACCGGTAATATTATGCCGCCAAAAACCACCTGGTTTGAACCAAAACTGCGTAGCGGTCTGGTTGTTAACAGACTTGACTAACTCGGGGATGACACGCTGCCTGCATGATTTACCACCTTTCTTTCTGCGAAATTTGATGAATCATGCAGGTTATTTGTTCAAATTAAAATAAAGTACTATCTTTGCAGACCGAAAAACAGAAAATGGTTGTATAAATAATTGTAATAAAGCTTATAAGCGGCTGTTGCAAAGATTAAAAAAACAAATTTTTGATGAAAACAGATATCCATCCCAAAAACTATCGCTTTGTCGTTTTCAAGGACATGTCTAACGATTATAGCTTTCTAACACGTTCAACTGCTGAGAGCAAAGAGACGATCAAGTGGGAAGACGGCAATGAATATCCCTTGGTAAAGCTGGAAATTTCGAATACATCACATCCGTTTTACACCGGTAAGCAGCAACTTGTTGATACAGCCGGTCGTGTGGATAAATTCAGGACGAAATACAAAAAGCACCTGAAGGAGAACAAGTAGTCTTTTAGTAAAAAATATTATTTAAAAAGCCCTCTGAAGGGCTTTTTTTGTTTTTATTTTCTTAATTTTATCCATTGTTATGTTTTTTTTGTTTCCTGTTAACCCATTCTGGCGATGAATTATATTTTATTTGGCGCACAAGCTCGCAATCACCTCCTTCCTTTTACTTTTATTCGGCCCATTGGTGACATCCGTGTCGGAATCCTTACAATCAGGGAAAAATGGGAGATGCTTTTAAATACAAAGACATCATCCCTTACCGAGTCATACCTTGCTGAAAAATATCCTTTGATCAAGGAGGCCGATAATATGTTGATCAATGCCAGTGTAATGCCGGATGCCAGGCTTATTGAAGAGATCGGCAGGCTTAAACCCAATCAGACCCTGATATCCGGAGATATTCTCATTGCCCACAGGGTTCGTGCTGAAGACATTAATAACTTAGGTGTTGAGCTGCTTGAGGATGTAATTCCGATGCACACCCGAAGTCAGATCAAAAAACTGTTTCAGCTTCGTGATATTGTCGCACTAAATGAGCAGCAAATTGAGCCGGACTTCAACTTGATAACAAACGGCAGAGAAAGTCAGCCCATCCCTGATCACGTGCGTGTGATGAATCCTGAAAATGTTTTTGTCGAACCAGGTGCCAAACTGGATATGGCCTTTATTAACGCCTCAGTCGGACCTGTTTACATAGGGAAAGACGTACATATTATGGATGGTGCACTGATCAAAGGTCCTGTTGGAATTGGTGAAGGTTCTGTCATTAGAATGGGTGCCAAGATTTATGAAGGGTCATCTATAGGACCGCACTGCAAAGTTGGTGGAGAGATGATGTCTTCCGTGATTTTTGGTTATTCCAACAAAGCCCACGATGGTTTTCTGGGGCACAGTGTAATAGGTGAATGGTGTAACCTTGGTGCCGATACCAATACCAGCAACCTGAAAAACAATTACGATGAGGTTCGGTTGTGGGATTATGTCGACGAGAGCTTTGTTAATACCGGTATGATGTTTTGTGGCACTTTTATGGGTGATCATACCAAATGCGGCATCAATACAATGTTTAATACCGGTACCGTGATTGGTGTCAATGCGATGATATTCGGCGCCGGGTTTATGCGGAACTTTATTCCATCCTTCTCCTGGGGAAGTGTTTCCGGTTTTACAACCTTTGATATCGATAAAGCCATTCAGGTCGCAAAACGTATGTATGCCCGCAGAAATTTGGAGTATACAGGTGTTGAAGAGAAAATTCTCAGGAATATCTTCGAACATACGCTAGGATATAGAAACATCTTGTAATTATTTCCCCTATCTTACGAAGCATAATGTATTGAAAAAATCAAAACATTTTTGCTGATTGACACAATGATATGCTTTGTGCTGTTTCTGTTCAAATAATGGCATAGCGCTTGATCGTATTAGGTATATATGATTAAAACAGATTTGTTTGTCTTCCATCGTTCCGGTCAACACCCACCTAAACAAACATTTATGCAATGGTAGCTGTTTATCGTCTGACATGGGCAAACGATTTCTATGACTTTTTTTCACTTTTTAATGACATTTTGACGTATAAGTAATATGGGTAGTTTTTTTGATCAGGATATTTACATTGGCAGGGAAGGTATGGATGGGGACAGTGAATTCATTCCCCTTTTGTCGACAGAAGAGGAACAACAAATGGAAGCTGAGGATATTCCTGAAGAGCTTGCCATTCTTCCGATTAAGAACACGGTTTTATTTCCCGGTGTGGTGATACCCATCACGGTTAGCCGCGACAAATCAATAAAACTGGTTCGGGATATATACAAGCAAAGCAGAATCATCGGTGTGGTTGCGCAAAAGGATGCCGCTGTTGAGGATCCTGAATTTGAGGATCTTTATAAGGTAGGTACTGCAGCTTACATTATCAAGATATTACAGATGCCTGACGGCAATACCACTGTAATTATCCAGGGCAAGAAGCGCTTTGAGATGAAGGCGCTTACACAAACGGATCCTTATTTTATGGCCCGTGTAGCACCCTATTCCGAACCGCAAAAACCGCGAAAAGACAAAAATTTTGATGCTTTGATCTCAACCATCAAAGACCTCGCCATTCAAATTGTAAAGCTATCGCCAAATGTTCCCAGTGAGGCGGCATTTGCATTGAAAAACATCGAAAGTCCTGCTTTTCTGGTAAATTTCATCTCTTCGAATCTCAATATTGAAATTACAGAAAAGCAAAAGATTCTGGATATCCCGGACCTTAATAAAAGAGCCAACCTGGTGCTGGAACAGCTGAATAAAGAATTGCAGGTGGTTGAGCTTAAAAACCAGATCCACTCCAAAGTGAAGGTTGATATTGACAAGCAACAGCGGGACTATATCCTGGGACAACAGCTTAAAACCATTCAGGAAGAGTTAGGCGGAAGTCCGCACCAACAGCAGATCAATGACCTGAAAGTGCGTGCGGAGAAAAAGAAGTGGAGCAAGCAGGTCAAAACGACATTTGAGAAAGAGGTTGCCCGCATGCAACGGATGAATCCGGCTGCGATGGAATATACAGTGCACCTGAACTATCTGGAAACACTGGTTGAGCTTCCCTGGAATGAATATACGTCTGATAATTTTGATCTGAAGAAAGCACAACAGATACTGGATAAGGATCATTATGGACTGGAAAAGATCAAGGACAGGATCATTGAATACCTGGCCGTTCTGAAGCTTAAAGGGGATATGAAATCCCCCATCCTTTGTTTTGTCGGCCCTCCCGGAGTAGGTAAAACATCATTAGGCAAGTCAATCGCCCGGGCGATCGGACGAAAGTACATTCGGATGTCGCTTGGTGGTCTGCGTGATGAGGCCGAAATTCGTGGTCACCGAAAGACTTACGTGGGTGCAATGCCCGGTAGAATCATCCAGAATCTTAAAAAAGCAGGCTCTTCCAACCCTGTATATGTTCTCGATGAAGTAGATAAAGTCGGGTACAAGACATTTTCCGGTGATCCTTCATCCGCACTGTTGGAGGTGCTGGACCCGGAACAGAACAACAGCTTTTATGATAATTATCTGGAAGTGGAATATGACCTTTCCAATATTATGTTTATTGCCACTGCCAATACACTTGCAGGAATTCAGCCTGCACTGCGCGACCGGATGGAGGTGATCGACCTGAGCGGCTATATTGTTGAAGAGAAACAGGAGATCGCCCGTCGCCATTTGATTCCTAAGCAACTTGAAGCTCACGGCGTTAAGAAAGATCAACTGAAGTTTTCTAAAAAAGTGCTGGAGATTATCATTCAGGATTATACCCGGGAGTCTGGTGTCCGTAGTCTGGAAAAAACAATCGCAAAGATCATCAGAGCGAAAGCACGTGATATCGTGATTGGCAAACATCAGGATGCTAAACTTAAAACAGAAGACCTCCCCGGTATACTCGGAGCACCTAAATATAGCCGTGATCAAAGCCAGATTGGCAATATGACAGGTGTGATGACAGGACTGGCCTGGACACAATCTGGCGGACAAACCCTTTTTGTGGAAGTAAGTATCAGCAAAGGTAAGGGTGTTCTTAGCCTGACAGGCAGTCTGGGTGAGGTGATGAAGGAATCGGCGACGCTCGCGTACGAATACCTGAAAGCGCATACACAAGACCTCGGTATTGACCCCGACATGTTTCAGAAAAACAATGTGCATATCCACGTGCCCGAAGGTGCTACTCCAAAAGATGGCCCGTCAGCCGGAATCACATTGTTTGCTGCCCTTGCTTCGGCATTTGCCAATAGGAAGTCAAAGCCCGGTGTGGCGATGACAGGAGAAATTACGCTGAGAGGCAAAGTTTTGCCAGTTGGAGGTATCAAAGAAAAAATTCTGGCCGCCAAACGTGCCGGCATTCAAAAAATTATCCTGTCAAAAGAAAACCGGAAGAATGTAGAGGAGATCAATCCGATATATCTTAAAGGTGTTGATTTTGAGTATATTGATGAAATGATACAGGTGGTTGACCATTGTATGTACTAACAAAACTCATGACCGTTACCGCAATCAGATCCAAAATAAGTCTATAGGTTTTCTTAGGCACTGATTTTTAGTTTTCTGTTT
Organism: Bacteroidales bacterium; assembly: GCA_007123065.1. GTDB lineage: Bacteria > Bacteroidota > Bacteroidia > Bacteroidales > UBA7960 > PUPG01. Next base: position 9,153 of record SKSI01000198.1, on the reverse strand, counting down.
ATTTATTTTTTCTATCTTTGCAGTCCCGTTTGCGGGCCCTGTATTTTTATTGTTTAACCCGGTTGTTTCAGATATTCAATATAATAGAATGCAAATGAGACCAGTAATCGGAAACAACCACAAGTGAAATTTTTTAATTGATGTCAGAAGAACAAAAAAACACCGCATCTCAAGAAGAAAAGCCGGTAGAAGAAACCAAAGATCAGCAACAGGAAGAGAAGAAGGCTGAAGTGAAGAAAACCACTGAAGAGACAGAAGAGGAAAAGACTGAAAAGCCCGAAGTGAAGGAAGAAGAACCTGTAGCAGAAAAGCCCGAAGTGAAGGAAGAAGAACCTGTAGCAGAGAAGCCCGAAGTGAAGGAAGAAGAACCTGTAGCAGAGAAGCCTGAAGTGAAGGAAGAAGAACCTGTAGCAGAAAAGCCCGAAGTGAAGGAAGAAGAACCTGCAGCAGAAAAGCCCGAAGAGCTTATTGCAGAGGAGACTTCCGAACAGATTTCTGAAGAAGAAAAAGTAGCGATTGCAGCATCAGTTTCTGAAGAGAAAAAAGAGGAAGCTCCGGTTGAGCTCGCTATTGAGGACGCTCAGAAACCAATAGGTGAAGATCAGATCCCTGAAAAGGCACATAAACCGATTTTTGAAGAACAGATACCCGGAGAATTTGACTGGGATGCTGTTGACCAAAAATTAGACCTCTACTCACAGGAAGAGCGTGAACGTCTTGAAAATATTTATGAAGAAACACTGAAGTCGATTGGCGAAGGTGAAGTGATTGACGGTACTGTTGTTTCAAAAAACACTCGTGAGGTTGTTGTAAACATTGGTTTCAAATCTGACGGTATTCTTGCGGCAGCGGAGTTGCGCTATAATCAGGACTTGAAAATTGGTGATACCATTGAGGTATACGTTGAAAGTCAGGAAGACAGCACCGGACAGCTCGTATTGTCACACAAAAAAGCACGGACACTGCGCTCCTGGGAACGGATTAACGAGGCCAAGGAAAACGATGAAATCATCCAGGGATTTGTGAAGTGCCGTACAAAAGGCGGACTCATTGTGGATGTATTTGGCATTGAAGCGTTCCTGCCCGGTTCACAAATTGATGTGAAACCAATCCGCGATTATGATATCTATGTGGGTAAAACAATGGACTTTAAAGTGGTTAAGATCAACCACGAATATAAAAACGTAGTCGTTTCCCACAAAGCACTTATTGAAGCTGAACTTGAAATCCAGAAAGCAGAAATCATCGCCAAGCTCGAGAAGGGACAGATTCTTGAAGGTACCGTTAAGAACATTACATCCTATGGTGTATTTGTTGACCTTGGAGGCGTTGACGGTCTCGTTCACATCACGGATCTATCCTGGGGACGTATCAATCATCCTGAAGAGATTGTCAAACTGGATGAAAAGATCAATGTCGTTATCCTTGACTTTGATGAAAACAAAAAACGCATTGCTCTTGGCCTGAAGCAATTGACTCCCCATCCGTGGGATTCACTCGATCCCGACCTCAAAATTGGCGATAAGGTCAAAGGAAGAGTTGTTGTGATCGCTGATTATGGTGCATTCATTGAAATCGCATCAGGAGTTGAAGGTTTGATTCACGTGTCTGAAATGTCGTGGTCGCAGCATCTGCGCACCGCTCAGGACTTCCTGAAAGTTGGCGACGAAGTGGAGGCCGTGATCCTGACTCTCGACCGCGAGGATCGCAAGATGTCACTCGGCATCAAACAACTTATTCCCGATCCGTGGGAAGATATTCACGAAAAGTATGCGGTTGGAACCAAGACAACAGCTACCGTTCGCAACTTTACCAATTTCGGTATTTTTGTTGAACTGGAAGAAGGTGTTGATGGCTTGATCCATATCAGCGACCTAAGCTGGAGTAAGAAGATCAAACACCCTGCCGAATTTACCAAAATCGGTGAAAGCATTGAAGTGGTTGTACTCGACGTTGATAAAGAAAACCGTCGTTTGAGCCTTGGTCACAAGCAGCTCGAAGAGAACCCCTGGGATGTTTTCGAATCGGTATTCGTTATTGATTCAGTGCATCAGGGAACCATTGTTGGCACGTCCGACAAAGGTGTAATTGTTGCATTGCCATACGGTGTTGAAGGATTTGCACCGACAAGGCACATCGTGAAAGAAGACGGAACCACTGCCAAGATGGATGAAACTCTTGACTTTAAGGTGATTGAGTTCAACAAGGAAAGCAAAAAGATTGTTGTTTCCCATACCAAAGTTTTCCAGGATGTTAAATATGCCGAAAGAGCATCTGAAGTATCCGAGAAAAAGGCCAGGGAAAAAGCAACCAAGAAAGTTGTCAAGAAAATGAAAGACGGTCTTGAAAAGACAACCCTTGGTGACCTTGATGTGTTGGCGAATCTGAAATCAGAAATTGAAAAATCTGAAAAAACAGAACAAACTGCCAAGAAGGAAGAAGCCATAAAGAAGCTTGAAGCCAGGGCTGCAGCCGAAAAAGAGAAGGAAGAAAAGAAAGAGGATAAAAAGGAAGCAGCAGAAGCCAAAGAGCAGAAAAAAGCAAAAGCAGCTAAGGAAGAAAAAGTAGAGTCCGCTAAGGAAGAAAAAGAAGCGCCTGCCAAGGAAGAAAAAGAGGCACCTGCTAAGGAAGAAAAAGAGGCGCCTGCCAAGGAAGAAGCTTTGGAAGAGCCGAAGGAGCCGGCAAAAAAGACGCGGGCGAAGGCTGCAAAGAAGGAAAAAGCTTCTGATGAGGCTGAAACGGAAGAACCGGCTAAAGCTGAAGAAAAGAAGCCTGCAAAAAAGGCAAGCAAGAAGAAAGAGGAAAAGAAGGAAGAAGCTGCCGAAGATAAGGATGCCGAATCAAAGGATACTGAAGAAAAGTAGCATCCTGCTGATAAAAAGAAAGGGGCTTGTTTGCAATCGCAGACAAGCCCCTTTTCGTTAACTTACAATACCGTCTTCTATTGAAGAACAGGTTTCAGGCAGTGATGCAGTGCGTCGACCGGATGGATGGCCTGACGGCCGGTTCCGTCTTTGATCTGTTGGCGGCAACTTGTGCCTGAAGCTACAATCCATGCGTCAGGTTCCGCTTTCCGGACAGCCGGAAACAGGGATAGCTCACCGATTTGCATACTCAAAGCATAATGGTCTTTCTCGTACCCGAAAGATCCTGCCATGCCACAGCAACCGCAGTCTATCCGAACAACCTCTATCCCATCGGGTATCGACAACATTTCCTGACTGTAATCCATTGAAGACAGAGCCTTCTGGTGACAGTGCCCGTGCAGGTATATTTTTTGTTGACTTTTGATAAAGATACTCTGATCGATCAACCCTGCTTCGTTTATTCCGGCGATAAACTCTTCAAAAGTAAAGCAATTTGCAGCCAGGCGGATTGCATCCTCCCTGAGTTCTTTCGGTACAATGTCCGGATACTCATCCCGGAAAGTCAGAATGGCAGATGGTTCAATGCCAATTAGCGGGTGGTCTTTGCTTACCAATGGAAGCAAGTTGTTCACGTTTTGAACTGCAATTTTTCCGGCCTTTTTTAAAAGTCCCTTGGAAAGGTAGGTGCGGCTGCTCTCTGCATGCGGTGGGATCACCACACGGTACCCCAGATGGTGAAGCAGCAATACTGCATTTTTGCCGGTCTGATGGTCGTTCAGATCGGTGAACTCGTCGCAGAACAGGTATACTTTTTTATCCGGATTGATTTTTCCGTTCAGGCGTGGGAGCTCCTTTTCAGCCCACTTTCTAAGGCTTTTTCTGTTTACAAGGGGGAGGTCCCTTTTGGGAGCAAACCCCATCATTGCTTTGATGATCCGGCTGCTTGCCGCTTGTTTGGCTAAGAAGTTGAACAGTTGCGGCCATATACTTCCTGCCCTGTAAAACTTTGCATACGCTCCTGTGATTTTTGCCGAAATGGGTGTGCCGTTTGCATCATAATAATGTTGAAGCACTTCAGCCTTATATTTTCCGACATCGACGTTGGACGGGCATTCAGCTTTACATCCTTTGCACGACAGACATAAGTCAAGCACATCAACGAGCTCCTTGTGGTCGCAAGGGTTTTTCTTTGTGGAGTTGGTGATAAATTCCCGCAGAATGTTTGCACGGCCGCGGGTGCTGTCGTATTCATTTCGTGTTGCCTGGTAGGAGGGGCACATCACACCGCCTGCCTGGTGTGGTTTTCTGCAATCGCCTGAACCGTTGCACTGTTCGATAGCCCGTAAAAAACCGATGGTTTGATCGTAGTTGAAGTAGGTTTTGATTTTTTTCTCCGGTTGCCCGGGAATGTATCGCAGAGATGTTTTAATAGAGGGAGGATCGATGATTTTGCCAGGATTCAGGATGTTTAAAGGATCCCAGACAGACTTCACCTGCCGCAGCATATCATAATTTTTTTCGCCGATCACCAATGGTATAAATCCGCCCCGGAGCCGGCCGTCCCCATGCTCCCCGCTAAGCGATCCTTTGTACTTTTTGACCAGCACCGCGGTTTCTTGTGCAATTTGATGAAACCGCTCAATGTCGGCGCGGTTTTTCATGTTCAGGATGGGCCGAATATGGATCTCTCCGGTGCCGACGTGTGCAAAGAAAACGCAACGGGTGTTCAGTTTATTGAGCATATTGAGCACCTCCTGAATGAAATCGGGAAGCGCTTTAACGTGTACTGCAGTATCTTCAATTACCGCTACTGCTTTTGCATCGCCAGGCATATTTGACAGAAGTCCCAGACCAGCTTTTCTCAGTGCCCAGACCTTGTTGATGTCGCCATCGAATAACAGCGGAAAATGATATCCGAGTTCTTTCTTACGCATATGGGCTTCCATCTCTGCTGCCCGTCTGAGCACTTCATCCCGGCTATCACAAGCAAACTCAACCACTAGAACCGATGCAGGATCACCTTTAATAAAGAAGCGGTTTTTCCGGTGAGAGATATTTGTTTTGGTGCAGTCGAGGATCACTTTGTCGATCAGCTCAACGGCTGCCGGTTTATGCTTCAGGGCAATCAGGTTTGCCTGCAGGGCATCTTCCAGACTATTTAAATGGACACATACCAGACCCTGCTCCGGGGGAGGCAGCGGCACCAGGTTCAGCTTTATTTCTGTGTATAGTGCAAGGGTTCCTTCTGCGCCACACAAAAGCCTGCACATATTAAACGGTTCATCTCCTCCAAATACGCTTCCGGCTAACAAAAGGTCCAGCGCATATCCCGTATTCCTTCTTTTGATGCCGGGGTCGGGATATTCTGTTTTGATCTCTTCCTGATTCTCCCTGTTGGAAAGCATTTCAAAAAGATGCTGATAGATTTTGTTTTCCAGCTTGCTGCCAACACACTTGTCTCGGAAACCTTCTGCATCCAGATCGCCGAAGTGGGTTGTGCTGCCATCTGACAGCAAGGCTTTTATCTCAAGGGTATGATCGCGCGTACTTCCGTATATCAACGAATGCGATCCACAAGAGTTGTTGGCCACCATCCCGGCCATCATACAACGGTTCGAAGTTGAGGTTTCCGGTCCGAAGAATAATCCGTGTGGGGCTAAAAAGCGGTTCAGATCATCGAGGATAACCCCTGGCTGAACCCGTACCCATTTTTCATCCACATTCAGTTCCAGTATATTGTTCATATATCTGGAGAAATCTACAACAAGCCCGTGTCCAACTACCTGTCCGGCGAGCGATGTTCCTGCAGTGCGGGGAATCAGGGGTACTTTATGGGTTCGTGCAAAGGAAAGGATGTGCTGAAGGTCACTTTCTCCGCGCGGATGACAAATAGCCAAAGGAACTTCCCTGAATACGGATGCGTCTGTGGCATACATCAACCGCCAGCTGAGACTTTGCTGCAGATCACCTTCCAGTTGTTTCGCCAGTTGATCAAAAGAGATGTTGGTATTGGAATGGGTCATGAAAAAAGAATTGGTAAAATTACATCGCTTCTTCCGAACGATAGAAATTGGTGCTTTCAAATATCTTATCGGCATTAGCAGCTTTAAATCCTGAATAAAGATTCCCTTCTGGATCCGGATCGGAACGGTGTTCAAAATGTTTTCCGGATACTTTTTTGCTTTGAAATGTTTCGTTGTATTGCTTCATAATTAATGTTTTATCTTGAAATATACCTGTCGGGCGGCATGCTGTGCGGACCGAGAAGTTTAAAGGTAGCTATTACGGGATTGTGGTCGCTGTGTTCAAAATCAAGATGGATGCCCTGAACCCCCAGGGGCATGACGTTTGGCGAGGCAATGAAAAAATCGATCAGTGTTGTTTTGGTTGTTGCAGGGCTATAAGGTTTAATAACGCTTCTGTTTGTTGGCACTGTCGGGTCATAAACAAAATGCCAGTCTGGCATAAAATCATCAGGAATCAATAAGACATTTTCATCATCAAAAAGATTAAAGAAAAACTCGGGCTCAAAACCGGGCGGACATTGATTGAAATCACCTCCGGCAATCACATAGTTCCCTTTGGCATATTCGGCATGCATGATCTTTTTCAGGAAATCCATCTGGTGTCTTCTCAAGGAACCATCATCAAATGCGGAATTGTGTGTATTGATAAGAATCAGTTCTTTCCCGTTGGTGAGCGGATATCTGCTAAGGAGCAGACCGCGTTTCAGGTTAAACAATCTTCCCGGCCAGGGATAATTGCCCGGAAAGCTTAGTCTGTATACAGCCTCGGGAGAATGATGTCCTGCCGTCACGATGCCCGAAGTAACACGGCCCATCGGTGCATACCACGGAACAGGTACAAAACGAACGTGGTAATTTTTTGCAAACGACAAATGTGCTTCCGGAAGTGTGCTTTTAATGCTGTCAGGCATGTTGATAAAATAAGACCTTCGTGCCGCTTTATCCGCTTCCTGTAACAAAAAGAAGTCGAGGTTTTTGTGGTGTTTGATTTGATCCAGAATGGCATTGAGGTTGATGATGGTTTGATCTCTGGTGGTCCGAACCTGCGTCCCTCCATCATAAAAGAAATCCATCTCTTTATCAAGTCCTGCATAGCCCAGATTCCAGGTCATGACGGAGATGGTGCTTGTGTCGGTCAGGGTTGGTGTCACTTCTTCGTTATGCAGCAATTCTGATTCTGCAGGATCGTAAAAAGTGAGGTGTGCATATATAATGATGAGTGCCAGAACAGCTGCCAGTGTAAGCAATACGGCCATTATAATTTTGAGCACGCTGCGCATAATGCATGGTTTTCGGGTTGATCAAATGTACATGATTTTTTTTTATGCGAAACTATATATAGACGCCAAAAAAATCATGGGAAAGCGAAGCAGTCTCTCCTGTATATCTTGCTTTTGTTTATCTTCGTGTTGGTTTTTTAAATTTATTTTTGATGATTGAGAATGCGTTTTAAATATATGCCATGATTCTTGCTGAAAACATTCATAAGTCGTATGGTTCCCTGCAGGTTTTGAAAGGGATTGGTCTTGAAATCAAGAAGGCGGAGGTTGTTTCCGTTGTTGGAGCTTCAGGGGCGGGGAAGACCACTCTGTTGCATATCCTTGGAACGCTTGACCGGTATGATCAGGGGCGTGTCGTAATCGACAATCAGGATGTTTCAGGCCTGAATGACAAGCAGCTGTCTGCATTTCGAAACCGGCATATCGGTTTTGTGTTTCAGTTTCATCACTTGTTACCTGAATTTACGGCACTTGAAAATGTTTGCATTCCGTCATTTATTTCCGGTGCCGGCAGGAGTGAGGCTGAACGAAGGGCACGAATGTTGCTTGAGACCCTGGGGCTGTCTGAAAGAGCCGATCACAAGCCCTCTGAACTTAGCGGGGGAGAGCAGCAACGCGTAGCTGTTGCCCGGGCGCTGATCAATGATCCTGCCGTGGTGCTGGCAGATGAGCCCAGCGGGAACCTCGACTCCAACTCATCGGAGGAGCTTCACCGTTTGTTTTTTGAACTGCGCGACAGGCTGCAACAAACCTTCGTAATCGTTACACACAACCAGTCGTTGGCAGCATTGGCTGACCGCAAGCTCACCATCCACGATGGCCGGATTGGCCTGTAAAACAAGCTCGAAGCTGGAAGTTCGAAGGAAGAAGAGATTTGAAAATTAGCAGATGTGAAAATTAGCAAATATGCTAATGAGATATCAGAGCTGGGAGCTGAGATCTGGGAGCTGAGTAAAAGGGAAAAGTATGCCAGAAGGAAGTTGCAAATTGATTCATCTGCTCATTTGCTAATTTGCTAATCTGCACATCAATAAATCATTCTTTCAAGATCTTCTTCTGAAATAATGGGAATATTCAGGTTTTCCGCTTTTTTCCGTTTTTCCGGCCCCATGTTTTCTCCCGCCACGACAAAATCTGTTTTGGATGAGATGCTGCTTTTGATCTCACCCCCATTTTCGGAGATTAATGCTTTGAGCTCATCCCGGGAGTATTTTGAAAACACGCCCGAAACAACAAATGATTTTCCGCTTAGCGCGGATGAAGCAACTGCTTCACTGTCTTCTTCTATAGAAAACTTCAGTCCCGCTTTTCTGAGACGTTCCAGTATCTGAAGGTTTTCGAAATTATCGAAGTAATCCTGGATGCTGCCGGCCATCTTTTCTCCTACCTCATCCACTGAGATCAAATCATCGTGTGTGGCATCCATCAGGCGGTCGATGCTTCCGAAATACCTGGCAAGCTTTCTGGCCATTGTTTCCCCAAGGTGCCTGATCCCCAAAGCGTAAAGTACCCGTTCAAACGGTGTTGTTTTGGAGGCTTCGATTGCTTTCAGGATATTCCGGACTGTTTTGTCCCTGAAGCTGATCTTTCTCTGTTTGCCGGTATCCGGATCGGTGATCACTTTCTCCAGGCCGATCAGGTCATCATAACGAAGGTCGTAAAGGTCGGCAATGTTATGGATTTTCTTGTTGCGGATGAGCAATTCGGTTTTGCCCTGGCCGAGGCTGTCGATGTCCATGGCTCTTCTGCTGATGAAATGTTCGATGCGGCCCTGGATTTGTGGCGGACAGGTGGCTGTATTCGGACAATAGTTAACGGCTTCTCCCTCTTTCTTTCTCAGACGGGTGTTGCATTCCGGACAATGAGTAATGAAGTTGATTGCCCTGGCCGAATCCGGGCGTTTGGCGGCATCGGCTTCCACGATTTTTGGTATGATATCTCCCCCTTTTTCAACATATACCATATCGTTGTAATGGAGGT
>SKSI01000049.1 GCA_007123065.1 Bacteroidales bacterium | reverse complement strand
GTTATGATATGGTCTGTTATTCAGCCTTTTTTTCTTCTTCTTTCTTCGCTTCCGTTTTGGCCGGTTCTTCCTTGGTTTCTTCTTTCTTCGCTTCCGTTTTGGCCGGTTCTTCCTTGGTTTCTTCTTTCTTCGCTTCCGCTTTGGCTGGTTCTTCCTTGGTTTCTTCCTTCTTCGCTTCCGCCTTTGCCGGTTCTTCCTTGGTTTCTTCCTTCTTCGCTTCCGCCTTTGCCGGTTCTTCCTTGGTTTCTTCCTTCTTCGCTTCCGCTTCAGCTTTTAGATCTTCCTTTGTTTCTGCAGCAGGTTCCGTGGGTTCCTGTTCTTCGGCTTCTGCTTCTTTAGCAGCAGCTTCTTCTGCTTTCAGGTTATCTTTTGCACGTTTCTTTGCCAACTCTGCGGCACGTGCTTCATTGATCAGGCGTTCCTCTTCAAGGATTTTTTTTGATTTTTCTTTATCAGAAAGCATTTCATCTTTCTTTGCCTGTTCGATTTTTTCTTGCTTCTCCGTGAGCCAGGCCTGAAATTTTTCTTCAACCTGTTCTTCTGTGAGAGCGCCTTTCTGGACACCTTTCAGGAGATGATGCTTTAGCATTACACCTTGATTGGAGAGGATGCTGCGAGCTGTGTCTGAAGGTTGCGCACCTACCTGGATCCAATAAAGTGAACGTTCAAAATCTAAGGTAATGGTGGTAGGGTGCGTCATGGGGTTGTATGTGCCAAGCCTTTCAATGTATTTTCCGTCCCGGGGTGCACGACCATCCGCTACTACCAGATGGTAAAAAGGTTGTCCTTTTTTACCTTTTCTCTGTAGTCTGATCTTTGTTGGCATTGTTTCAATGAATTAAGTTAAAAAATAGTGATTTTTACAAGGGTGCAAATATCTGATTTTTTTTTGAAATAAAAAAACATACTTTTAGAAATTAGTTGGTTTTGCAACCATCCTTTTGATTAATTTTATTGTTTAAAAATCCAACATATGGCCATTCCTGACTTCACTCATTTACATGTACATACACAGTTTTCGATTCTTGACGGCGCTTCTGCAATAGAACCGATGATAAAAAAGGCCGCTGATGACGGGATGAAAGCCCTGGCAATCACAGATCACGGAAACATGTACGGTGTATTGGAGTTTACTCAAACAGCAAAGAAATTTGGTGTCAAGCCCATCATTGGTTGCGAGATGTATGTTTCCGACGGCAGCCGTTTTAACAAAAGGGGAAAGGAAGACAGAAGCGGTCATCATCTGATTGTTCTTGCCAAAGACTTTCGTGGCTATAAAAACCTGTCACGTTTGTGCTCTTACGGCTATCTTGAAGGGTTTTATTACACTTCGCGCATCGATAAGGAGTTGTTGTTTAAGTACCATGAGGGTTTGATTATAACCTCTGCCTGTTTGGGAGGGGAGATACCACAAACCATTATGAAAAAAGGAGAAGAGGCTGCAGAGACGATTATCCGTGAATATCTGGATGTTTTTGGTGAAGATTTTTACCTGGAACTGCAACGTCACGGACTGGAGGATCAGGAACCTGTGAATCAGGTACTGATCCGGCTGGCTGCAAAATATAATATCTCGCTTATTGCCAGCAATGATTGTCATTACATCAATGCTGAAGATGCCAGGGCACACGACATACTGGTTTGCCTGCAGACCGGGCGTGACCTGGATGATGAAACGCGTATGCGCTATACCGGACAGGAGTATTTAAAGACACGTGCTGAAATGGCTGAACTTTTTTCTGATGTTCCTGAAGCCCTTGCTGGTACAATGGAAATTGCCAATAAGGTTGAGGATTATGACATTCGTGTCGAAAAGGTTTTATTGCCCGGTTTTCCTCTCGAAGAGGGGTTTTCCACGGAGGATGAATACCTGCGTCACTTGTCCTACCTGGGTGCCGCAAAGCGCTATCCGAATATAACGGATGAAATTCGTGAGCGCCTTGATTTCGAATTAAAAGTAATTAAGGAGATGGGATTTGCCGGATACTTCCTGATCGTTCAGGATTTCATCAATAAGGCTCGCGAAATGGATGTTGCAGTTGGTCCCGGCCGGGGAAGTGCAGCAGGCTCTGCTGTAGCCTACTGTACGGGGATCACGGATATCGACCCCATCAGGTACAAACTTCTTTTTGAGCGCTTTCTGAATCCGGAAAGGGTTTCAATGCCCGATATTGATATTGATTTTGATGATGAGGGACGAGAAAAGGTGTTGAAGTATGTGATTGATAAATACGGTCAGGAGCGTGTGGCGCAGATCGTCACATTTGGTACGATGGCTGCACGTTCCAGTATCCGCGATGTAGCGCGGGTCCTGAAACTGCCATTGTCGGAAGCCGATCGCCTGGCCAAACTTGTTCCGGAACGGGCGGGTACGTCACTTAAAGATGCATATAAACAGGTTCCTGAATTGGCAAAGGAGCTAAAGGAAGGCCAGCCGCTTGTAAAAGAAACCCTTGAATTTGCCAGAAGTCTTGAGGGTTCTTACCGTCAGACCGGAGTCCATGCCTGTGGGGTGATCATCGGGCCCTCAAATCTGATTGACTGCCTGCCACTCAGTACTCAAAAGGATACCGATCTGCCCGTTACGCAATATGATGGTAAATATGTGGAGTCGGTCGGGATGCTTAAAATGGATTTTCTCGGACTGAAGACACTTTCTATTATTAAAGAGGCGCTCAAAAACATCGAAAACAGATATGGAAGTAAAATCGATATTGATAATGTTCCTCTTGATGATAAGAAAACGTATGCGCTTTACCAGCGAGGAGAGACCGTTGGAACGTTTCAGTTTGAGTCACAGGGGATGCGTGAATACCTGAAGGAGTTGAAACCTACCAACATTGAGGACCTGATCGCGATGAATGCATTGTACAGGCCGGGTCCGATGGATTTTATCCCTACTTACATCAAGCGTAAACATGGCCATCAGAAAGTGGAGTATCCACATCAGTGGCTTGAAGATATTCTGAAACCAACATTCGGGATCATGGTTTATCAGGAGCAGATTATGGAGGCGGCCCGGATTATGGCCGGATACTCTCTGGCTAACGCGGATATTCTGCGACGCGCGATGGGTAAAAAGAAGGTTGATGAAATGGCCAGGCAAAAGGAATTCTTTATTGAGGGTGCGAAGAAGAAAGAGATTACGCAAAGTACCGCTGACAAGATTTTTGATATGATGGCCCGCTTTGCCGAATATGGTTTTAACAGGTCGCATTCGGCAGCCTATTCTGTGGTGGCATATCGGACAGCCTATCTCAAAGCAAATTACTCAGCTGAATATATGGCAGCCGTTCTTACACATAATTTCAGTGATATTAAAAAGATCACTCTTATGATGGAAGAGTGCCAGCGCCAGCAGATTCCGGTACTTGGACCCGATGTCAATGAAAGTACATTTAATTTTGTCGTGAACGATAAAGGGGAGATCAGGTTCGGCCTGGGAGCGATTAAAGGAGTTGGTGAAGGTGCTGTCGATAATATTGTAGAAGAACGCAATATTAATGGCCCGTACAAGAATATTTTTGACTTTGCCCGGCGTGTAAATCTTCGCAGTGTCAATAAGAAAGTGTTTGAGTCCCTTGCAAAAGCAGGTGCATTCGACTGTTTTGAAGACTGTCACAGGGCTCAGTTTTTTTATACTGAAGATAACGGTGCCATTATCTTTATCGATAAGATCATCAGACATACACAAAATGTTATTGCCAGGGAGAATACTTCGCAGATGAACCTCTTTGAAGAAACCTCCGAGATTGATCTGCCAGACCCGGAATTACCCGAATGCGAAAAATGGGGAAGTATGGAACTTTTGAAACAGGAAAAAGACGTTACCGGAATGTACGTATCAGGACATCCTCTCGACAATTATAAAATCCACATTCAGTCTTATTGCAATGCACGGGTTGGCGACTTAAAAAACATGCACGCCAACAAAAACAAAGAACTCTCTATCGCCGGAATTATTACAGCCGCTTCCCATAAATTTACCAAGACAGGTAAGCCCTATGGGAACTTTCAGATCGAAGATTACTCGGATACCTGTCAATTGTTTCTTTTCTCAGAAGACTACCTGAAAATGAAGCATTTCCTGGAATCGCAAAATGTTGTTATGGTGAAAGCCCAGGTGCAGGCAAATCGTCGCAATCCTGCACAACTTGATATCAAAGTCAAAAGCATCAGTTTGCTCAGTGACCTTGTTGAGAAAGAGCATACGTCACTGATATTGACATTGCCTGTTTCCGATGTAAATGAACAGTTTGTGGAAAGGATGCATACAATGGTGAAAAAGTATAAGGGTAAGGCACGATTGAAGATTTCAATTCACGATCCTGTTGATAAATACTCGGTGGATATGCTGTCGCGCCAGGTTAAGGTAGAGCCGATCAGTTTTTTAAAAGAATTATTAAAACATTATGATGTCAAATACCGTTTAAATTGATCGGGGAACAATGTTTATTTCATACTTTTACAATGTTATTTCTATTTCTGTACACATAAAAATAAATGATTATGGCAGTTGAATTCACAGATTCGAACTTTGAAGAGCTTGTTGAGAAAGCAGACAAGCCTGTACTGGTTGATTTTTGGGCTGAATGGTGCGGTCCTTGCCGTATGGTAGCTCCCATTGTTGCTGAGCTTGCCGGGGAGTATAAAGATACCGTGATTGTTGGAAAAATTGACGTAGACAGCAATCCGAATGTCGCGATGAAATACGGCATTCGTAATATCCCTACCATTCTGTTTTTCAAAAATGGAGAAATTGCAGATAAACAGGTAGGAGCTGTGCCAAAGTCAGTACTTGCCGGAAAACTCGACAATCTTTTAAAATAGGTTAGGAATTGCAGCAAATTCTGTTATTGTTGCACAATTTTTTTTCTTTTGATCAAACAAATTGATCCTGAAGTGCCTGGGCGCTTTGGTAATCTTGAGTTGCTTGCCCGCCAAGTTGTTGAAGGCTTTATTACGGGGATGCATAAGAGCCCCTTTCACGGGTTTTCTGTCGAATTTGCCGAACACCGGATTTACAACCCGGGTGAAAGTACGAGGCATATCGACTGGAAACTCTATGCCAGGTCTGAAAAGCTTTTTGTTAAACGGTTTGAAGAGGAGACCAACCTGCGTTGTCAGATCGTAATTGATACGTCCTCTTCCATGTATTTTAAGGGCAAAGATGCTGATGGTATTGATTCATCAAAACTCAACTTTGCTATCGAGTGTGCCGCAGCACTGATCTACCTGCTCCGCAAACAGAGAGATGCAGTCGGGCTTAGTCTGATTTCTGATAAGACCGACCTGCATACAACTGCCCGCTCAAGCAGTGTTCACCATAAGATGCTTTATGGCCAGTTGAATCAGATATATCATGCAGGCAGGGAACAGCTTAACATTACAACCAATACAGCCGAACTGCTGCATCTGCTCGCTGAAAAGATCCACAAACGATCTCTGGTAATCATTTTTTCAGATATGATGGACAATGAAGCGAAACCTGAAGCACTCTTCTCCGCATTGCAGCATCTGAAGCACAATAAGCACGAGGTGGTACTTTTTCACGTTTATGATAAAGACCGCGAACTGGAGTTTTCTTATCAGAACAGGCCTTATCGGTTTGTTGATATGGAGACAGGGGAGAGCATACGCTTGAACCCCGGTGATCTGAAGGAGCAATATGTGCAGAGCATGAAAGCGTATTACCATCAACTGCGCCTAAAATGCATGCAGTACAAGATCGATTTTATCCCATCCGATATCAATGAAGGCTACGAAAAAATTATGCTGAATTTTCTCGTAAAACGTTCAAAGCTTTATTAAATAATAAAGTAAACCATGGAAACTTTATTCTTTATCACTGCAATGTCACCTTTTTCAATCTTATGCTTCCTGGTGGCAACATTGGTAGTTCTGCTATTGCTGGCTACTTTATGGTTTTTACGCTACCGGAAACGCTCGAAAAGAAGGCTAAACAAGCTGTTGGGTTTGATTACTGTGAGAAACTCACACGATTTGAAAGTGTTAAAAGAGAATGAAGAGAAATACAGAAATATTGTGAGATTGATGAATGAAGGCGTCATTCTCACCGATTCAGCACATCGAATTGTTTTTGTAAACCAGTGTGCCTGTAAGCAGTTAAAAAAGGCAGAAAAAGAACTAATTGGGAAAAAAATCAGTGAATTTACCGTTGGAAAAGCTGAAGCTACCCGCTTGAATGAATTGTTGGATAAAAACAGGGCAGGTACTGTTGCCAGAGAAGAGTTTATGATGTGCAGATCGCATGAAGAACCCTTCTGGGCAAGCCTGAGTTTTTCTTTTCCCGGTCACCTGCATAATCTGCATGATGGTGCGGTTATTGTAATGGTAGATGTTTCCGGACATATTATGCTTGAGCAAAAGATGCGTAAGATGACCAGCAATGTTGTGCAGAAAGTAAAGCAGCTAGATTGTGTTTTCGAGATGCAGCAAATGCTTGCCAAACCGGATCAGACTGTAGATGATATTCTCAGGAAATCCTTAAGGATTATTCCAAAAGGTTTGCGTCATGAAAATGAGATGCGTGTTGAGATTCTGTATAATGGCAAAGCATACCGGGCTCCTGGCTTTCATAAATCCAACTGGTATTACAGCATTCCACTTAAAACAGATCATCACAGAGTCGGGGAGATGATTGTAAGTTATATTGGCTCACATCCTCCTTTGCACTGTCAACCTTTCAGGATAGGGGAGAAAGTGTTGTTAAAGAACATTGCAGAAAAGATTATGATTGCCGTTACGATGGTTAATGAAAAAGCCGATCAAACGGGATGACTGCATTTGAACGGCTTTTAACCTAAGGTTGTCTTAAAGTACATCAACAATCTTTCCTGTTGCATAAACTCCTTTGTCCAATTTATCTTTAACCTGTGAAAAGGCATCAAGGGTATAGGCAACGTCTTCAAGTGAATGCACTGCAGTTGGTATCAGACGCAATATGATCATACCCTTTGGGATTACAGGATATGCAACAACGGAGCAGAATATATTGAAGTTTTCCCTGAGATCGTGGGCCAGGTTGGCTCCTTCTGATGTGTCGCCGCTCAGCACAACAGGTGTTACAGGCGATTGGGTATTTCCAATGTTAAAACCTCTTGCTTTAAGCCCGTTTTGCAAAGCATTGGTAATTGTCCACAATTTTTCCCTGAGTTCCGGCATGTTGCGCATCATGTCAAGGCGCTTGAGTGCACCAACAACCAATGGCATGGGAAGTGACTTGGCATATATCTGGCTGCGCATGTTGTACATCAGATAGGTGATTACTTCTTTCGGTCCGGCAACAAAAGCCCCGATAGAAGCAAAAGCCTTGGCAAAAGTGCCGAAAAATACATCAACGCCATCCTGGACACCAAGATGTTCCCCGGTTCCTGCTCCGGTTTTTCCCATGGTCCCAAACCCGTGCGCATCGTCTACCAACAGGCGGAAATTAAAATCTTGTTTCATGGCCACGATTTGATCCAGCTTACCCAGATCACCAGACATACCGAAGACCCCTTCGGTAATCACAAGAATTCCTCCCCCTGTTTCGTTTGTCATTTTTGTTGCCCGTTCGAGCTGTTTGCGCAAACTCTCCATGTCGTTGTGTGGAAAAACAAAACGTTTCCCGATATGCATCCGCAAACCGTCAATGATGCACGCGTGGGATTCCGCGTCATAAACAACTACATCGTTGCGGTCAAGTAATGAATCAATTATGGAGACCATTCCCTGGTAACCAAAATTCAGAAGATATGCAGATTCTTTACCGACATAGGCGGCCAGTTCACGTTCAAGTTTCTCATGAAGGTCTGTTTGACCGGACATCATGCGGGCACCCATAGGCAATGCCATTCCATACCTCTCGGCTGCTTCTGCATCCGCCTTTCTTATTTCCGGATGATTTGCAAGGCCGAGATAATTATTCAGGCTCCATACAAGCTTCTCCTTGCCACGAAATTTCATTCTGTTTGATATTTCACCTTCCAGTTTCGGAAAAGTAAAATAACCGTGAACCCGACTGGCATATTGACCCAATGGGCCAAGTTTTGAGGTTGCTTTATTAAAAATATCCATAACTCGGTAACTTTTTGATAAAATGATATTATTGTGAAAATCAGTTGATCAATGATTCAGTTTAAGCTTCTGAAAAAACGGGTAACACTCCTAAGTCCAAAACAATTGAACATAATCTCTGAGCAAAAATAATCTATATTCTGTATCTACATAAATTTTTCTTTGAAGAGTTTTTCCAGAGCATACATTTCATCACGATGTTTTGTAGCTCCAATAAAATCGAGTTCTTTAGCAGATTTTTCCATCATTCGCTTGCTTTGATTGATGGCTTTTCGCAACTGATCCTTACTCATGTATTGTATCACGGGGTCTGCAGCTATGTCTGCCTGTTCCTTTTCAATGTATGCTTTGGCTTTTGAATGCCTGTCCATTACACTGGTCTGTCCGTGTATGGCTTCCACAGACTTTTGTATTTGTGCAGGTGTGATGTTGTATTTGGCATTGTATTGAAGTTGTTTTTCCCTCTTTCTGTTGGTTTCGTCTATGGCTCTTTGCATGGACCGGGTGATGCGATCAGCATACATAATTACCAGACTATTCAGGTTCCGTGCAGCTCTTCCGGCTGTTTGAATCAGGGATCTCTCTGAGCGCAGAAATCCTTCACTATCAGCATCAAGGATTGCAACAAGTGAGACTTCAGGGAGGTCAAGCCCTTCTCTTAGCAGGTTAACCCCGATCAGTACATCGAAATTTCCAAGCCTGAGGTCTCTTAATATTTCTACTCTTTCCAGTGTGTCTACATCAGAATGAATATATCGACATTTAATTCCCGCGCCTGTAAGGTACTTTGTGAGCTCTTCTGACATCCTTTTTGTAAGCGTGGTTACCAGCACACGTTCCCCTTTTATGCTTCTTTGATTGATCTCTTCCAGCAGGTCATCAATCTGGTTTGTTACCGGCCTCACTTGAATGGGTGGTTCCAGCAATCCTGTTGGCCTGATAAGCTGTTCAACAACTACACCTTCACTTTTATTGAGCTCATAATCGGCGGGTGTTGCGCTGACAAAGATCACCTGTCTCATCAGGTTTTCAAATTCGGCAAATTTTAGCGGTCTGTTGTCAAGGGCTGCCGGCAACCGGAAACCATATTCAACAAGGTTCTTTTTTCTGGAGAAATCTCCGCCGTACATTGCATGGACTTGTGAAATGGTTACATGGCTTTCATCCACTACCATCAGATAGTCTTCAGGGAAATAATCCAGCAGGCAAAAAGGGCGGGAGCCAGGTTTCCGGCCATCAAAGTATCTTGAATAGTTTTCAATTCCCGGACAATAGCCCAGTTCACGCATCATCTCCATATCATAATTAACCCGGTCTTCCAGCCGTTTGGCCTCAAACTCCTTACCATTGTTGTTCAGGAAAGCGATCTGTTCCATCAGATCATCCTGGATATCACGGATGGCTGCCTGCATCCTGTCACTGGAGGTGACAAAGATATTGGCAGGATAAATGGTCAGATGATCCAGCTTTTCATAAGTGGTCCCGCTTACAGGGTTAAAATACTCCAGGCTCTCTATCTCATCGCCCCAGAAAAGAATCCGATATGCTTGATCGGCATAAGCAGGGTATACATCTACTGTATCACCCTGAACCCTGAAAGTAGCACGCTTAAACTCCGTGGTTGTCCTGCTGTATAGACTGTTTACCAACCTGTGCAGCAACTTGTTCCTGCTGATGACCATACCTTTTGTGAGATGGATGATGTTTTCATGAAAATCATCCGGGTTGCCAATTCCGTAAATGCAGGATACAGAGCTCACCACAATAACGTCCCTGCGTCCTGAAAGCAGTGCACTGGTCGTACTTAGCCTCAGTTTCTCAATTTCATCATTGATGGAAAGATCTTTTTCAATGTATGTATTTGTAGTGGGAATATAAGCTTCCGGCTGGTAGTAATCGTAATAGGAAACGAAATATTCAACAGCATTTTCCGGAAAAAATTGTTTGAATTCACCATAGAGCTGCGCTGCAAGGGTTTTGTTATGACTCAGTACCAGTGTGGGACGTTGTATTCTTTCAATGACATTCGCCACGGTAAATGTTTTTCCTGACCCCGTGACTCCAAGCAATGTTTGAAAGGGTACATTGTCATGAATCCCGCGCACAAGCTGTGTAATTGCATCGGGCTGATCTCCGGTGGGAGAGAAGTCTGACGTAAGTTTGAAAGAGGCCATTGTAATAAGGAATTTCCCTCCCCGGACAATTTATTTTCCTGCTTTAAACAACAGCTCTTTCTCCTCCTTTGTAAGGCTGTCGTAACCGCTTTTGGATATTTTGTCAAGTATAAGGTCTATCTGCTTTTGTTTTTTTGCTCTTTGTTGGTTGTATTCATCGTCATCAAGCGGCCTGCCACGTGTATATTCAACCCTGAATCTGGGTTTCTTTTTGAAGATTCGGGCAAATCGATCCAGGTAAAACCCTATTACAAGTGCCGGATCTTTACCTTTCTTCAACAAACTACCATAAATAAAGCCCCACATGGCTCCGCCCAGGTGGGCAAGATGACCACCTGGATTGCCCTGATCAATGCTGATCAAGTCCAGTACAACAAAAAAGATCGCAATATACTTTAATCTGATCCTGCCCAGCAGCACCAAGGGAAGCTGATAGTCTGGCATATAAACTGCGATAGCAACAAATATGGCCAATACGGATGCTGATGCGCCAATAGCCAGTGAGAAAGCTACTACATTTTCAAATGCAGGAAAGATATTGAACGAGACAATGTAAAACAATGCGCCCCATAAGCCTCCTAGAATGTAGGTTGCTGTTAGCCTGTCCTGACCGATAAAGTCACTGAAGAGCCTTCCCCCGACATACAGGACAACCATGTTGAACAATATGTGGAAAAATTCAAAATGGAGAAACATATAGGTGATCAGGGTCCACGGCCGATGCAATACCACGTGGATATTGCTTGAAATACCCAACCATTCGCCAAGCGCACTGCCTGCACCATCTATGTTCCATAAAAAGAAAAAGACCCGGATCAGGTTGATAACAATGAATATCAATATATTGACTCCAATCAGCCGTGCTAGCACAGAACCTTTGATAAAAAAACTTTTTATTTCCTGAAAAACGGATGGTTGCATACCGATACTCCTAACTAATTAATAATAAATCTGTCGTTTTCTGCGCCAGTACCTGATGAGCAGGAAGCCGAAAAGCATGCCACCGAGGTGGGCAAAGTGTGCAATGTTTCCGTCGGAAGTGATCCCAAAATAAAGCTCCATGGCTCCATAAGCCATCACAAAAAATTTTGCTTTGATTGGGATAGCAAAGAAGAGGTATATATAGCTGTTCGGGAAAAACATACCAAAAGCCAGCAGAATACCAAATACGGCACCTGATGCGCCTACAGTGGGAATAAAGTATTTGCTCAGGAAGGCTACCATGGTGCTCTCCGAGGCTTCGGATATCATTCGATAGCTGCCCGTTTCAATAAAGTGTTTCAGATCGGCGGCGCTATAACCGGCTGCGAGCAGCTCCGAACGCAAGCTAAGGGCTTCAAGATAACTTACGCCAAGATGCAGAAAGGCCGCACCAAATCCTGTGATCAGATAATAGGTGAGGAAACGCTTCGAGCCCATGAGGTTCTCTATGGCTGTTCCAAACATCCACAAAGCAAACATATTGAAAAATACGTGCGAGAAGTTGGCATGCATAAACATATGTGTAACAAGTTGGTAAGGCTCAAAATCGGGTGAGCCGGGCATATGCAGGCCAAGTACTTTGATCAGGTTGATCTGAAATGCACCTCCAAGAGATATGGTGGCAAGGAAAAACAAACCGTTGATGATCAGAAGGTTCTTGACAACAACAGGCATAAAATTGAAACCGCTGGGTCTGTATTGCATCATAATATCAATTATTCTGTTTCATTAAAACACAAGACGGCAAAAAAAGTTTTGTACCATTTATGGCAGCCGTATCAGGCAAAAGTACAATTATTATTTCAAGTCGACGGATTTGCCTGCATAGCTGCTTTCCCTGATAAAATGGACGTTATTTAAACATGGCAGACAGATCCTCGTTGGAAATGATCTTGAGTATGGTTTTTCCGGTTGGTGATGCTTGCGGCATGCTGCAGGCAAATAAACTGTCGCAGAGGGCTTTCATTTCCTCGTACGTCAGCGCTTTACCGTGACGAACGGCCAGTTTTTTGGCTGTTGATCGCAATACATTGGTGCGAAGGTCTTGCTTTAATTCCAGCCGGTTTTTCTTGACTTGTTCAATGATCCCTTCAATCACATCCTGCAATACGTAATCTTCCATCATGTCAGCGGGAATTGCATCAACCACAAATGTCCCATGTCCGAGCTCGCTGACTCCAAATCCAAGTGATCCAACCTCTTTGAGAATCTCTTTAAGTATGTCTGCATCCTGGTCGTTGAGCCGGATATGTTCTGGAAAGAGCAACTGCTGTGAGGTAGCGGTTTTATGCTCCTGCATCATCTGAAATTTTTCAAAGAGAATCCTTTCGTGCGCACGCTGTTGGTCGATGAGCATCAGGCCCGATTTCACGGGTGTAATAATGTATCTGTTATGCAGTTGTACGAACTTGGTTCCATTTTTTACTTCGGTGTTATCTTGCCAGTCAGGGCTGATGGTCACCTGTTCGTGCTGTTTTAAATCGCCGGGATGTGGTATGTCTTCTTTTCCCGGAAAGAGTTTTTCCCATTGGCCAGGGTTGATGCGGCTGCTTAAGTTTCCACCCGCATGGGCACTTTTTTTGCTGTGTCCAAAGGGATTAAACTCCGGATTTACTTTAATCTCCGGAGGTTTGACTGTCCGCATACCCTGTTGGTCTGGCAGATCAAAGGCGGTTTCCCTGTCAAAATCCAGGGTTGGTGTAATGTTAAAGCTACCCAATGCTTTTTTTACAGCAGACTTTACAATCTGGTAAAAATACCTTTCATCCTGGAACTTAATTTCTGTTTTTGTTGGATGCACGTTTACATCGATCTGACCGGGATCGGTTTCCAGAAAAAGAAAAAAGGAGGGGAAGGCATCATCAGGGATGAGTTCGTGAAATGCCAACTCAACGGCGTGATTGAGGTAGGGTGAACGGATAAACCGTTTATTAACAAAGAAAAACTGCTCGCCACGAACTTTTTTTGCATACTCAGGTTTACCCACGAAACCGTTAAGTCGCAAGATCTGAGTCTCTTCTTCTACCGGTATAAGGCGTTGATTGTAATTGCTGCCAAAAACATGGGCGATTCGTTGTTTCAGGTTGCTTTTGTGAAACTGATGGGAAAGCTGGTTATTTTGATAATATTGAAATTCAATTTCGGGATGAACGATAGCAATACGCTGAAGCTCTGTCAAAATGTGTCTTTTTTCAACATTATCAGACTTTAGAAAGTTTCGTCGGGCCGGGGTGTTGAAGAACAGATTTTTAACAGCGATGGATGTGCCTTTGGGACAATTACAGGGTTGTTGTTTTTCAAGTTTTGAGGCTTCAATTTCAATATGAGTTCCGATTTGCTGGTCAGCGGTACGTGTTTTCAGTTCCACCTTTGCTATGGCAGCAATGGAAGCCAGTGCTTCTCCCCGGAAACCCATTGTCCTGATGGCAAACAGATCACTTGCCTGGTTGATTTTCGAAGTAGCATGGCGTTCAAAGCAGAGTCTGGCATCCGTATCCGACATCCCGGCTCCGTCGTCTGTGACCTGAATGAGTGTTTTTCCGGCATCCTTGATGATCAGTTTGATGTTTTCCGCACCGGCATCAATGGCATTCTCAAGAAGCTCTTTTACAGCAGAAGCTGGACGCTGAATCACTTCTCCTGCAGCGATCTGGTTGGCTACAGCATCCGGCAAAAGTTTTATAACATCTGACATTCAAACAAATATTCAGTGGTTTATTATCAAAAGATATAGATCAGGTACAGCAGGGCAACCATAACAATCAGAATAACAAAGATGCGTTGGTTGGATGCTTTTCTGCTTCTTGATCCTGCAGTACGCTTCCAGCGCATGTTCAGTCTCTCCCTAAGTGCAGCGGCATAGTCGTCTGTGTCTTCCTCAAGCGCAGCTTTTTCGCGCTTTTCCCGCTCCTCCTTTTTCTTGTCATAATAAACCGGTCGATAGTTAAATTGCTTGTTGCGTGGTGTTTTAAAAAAAGTTAGTGCCATCGTTAGATCTCTTTAAAAGATGCATCATACAAAGTTAATGATAATAAATTAAGGTTAAGGTTGAGGTTAAGGTTAAGGTTAAGATTAAGGTTAAGGTTAAGATTAATCCATCAGTAGGCACAGGGCTTGACCTGTGCACCGAAATATGTTGATTGGATGATTGGTTAAATGGTTCATTAGAAGTGCATCCTATCATATTATAAAATGCTCGTGAGTCCTTTATTAACGGAATCCAAAGAAAAGCAAATCAAGAAAAGTTAACAGGTAAACAAATTATGTCAGCCTGAGCGAAGGAACCCGTTGTTGAACGAAATAGAAGCTGCCAAAAAATACGGCATTGTAAAAAAGGTCACCAAGTAAACTGGTATGAAAAAATGGGATTGCCATGGTGTAAGACATCATCAGTCCCTGGAAAGTATTTGGATAATATGGAGTCATGAATGCGACTGCTGCATTTGTGATGAGGAAAAACAAGATTGAACCGGCCATACTGCCACCTATTACATATGGGATACGAATTTTATTGCGCATCAGGGTGCCAAGCAGAACCACAAGTGCAAAGCTGAAGTATACGGGAATCATAAAATTGTGGAATCCTAAGAACATATCGCTGACAAATAGGGCGACCATCGGTATCATAAATGCGATCCAGCGTTTGCCTAAATGGGCACCGCCAAATAAAGCAACTGCGGCAATAGGGGTGAAGTTCGGATAATGAGGTACCAGACGCATCAATGTCGCAAAAAGAATAATTGCACTTATCACCAGTAATTTGGGTGTGATCCATTTCCAGTTCATGTTTT
>SKSI01000115.1 GCA_007123065.1 Bacteroidales bacterium | reverse complement strand
TACGTCGAACCCTGGCGTGCATCCGCATTCCCCGTAATCAAAGACCTTGCGGTCGACCGCAGCTCGTTTGAGCGCATCATGCAGGCAGGCGGCTTCATCAGCGCAAATGTTGGAACAGCACCTGAATCCAACAGCAATCCCATCAGCAAACTGATTGCAGACAAAGCATTTGATGCCGCTGCCTGTATCGGATGTGGCGCATGCGTGGCAGCGTGCAAAAATTCATCCGCCATGCTTTACGCCGCTGCAAAAATCGCCCAGTATGCAATGATTCCGCAAGGAAAAGTGGAAGCAAAAGAAAGGGTAGACCAAATGGTTAAACAAATGGATGCAGAAGGTTTTGGCTTCTGTTCCAACACCTATGGCTGTGAGTTTGATTGCCCGAAAGGGATTTCTATCGACTTCATTGCACTGATGAACAGGGAGTTCCTGTCATCCAAGCTTTGCAAGCACAAGCAGTAAGGGTTTAGAGTTTAGAAGTTTAGCGTCAAGTGTTTGGTGTATGACTTCCGCATTTGATGGATCTGTGGTTTAAATGAAAAATGAAAAATTGAAAATCGATTGCAAAGAGCACTGTGCAGATGCAATGAATTGTTAAATCGTTTATTTGTAGGGGAGAAAAATTTTTCGCCCCTACCGATGATTTGTGTTAATCGTTGATTGAATTAATTGTTAGCAGTATAAACGCGCCCTGTGGCGCGTTTGTGCTTTCTTCCAGTTCGGCCTGTAGAGACGCGCCCCCGGCGCGTCTCAGCCCCAGGTATGTCTCAGCCCCAGGTATGTCTCAGCCCCCGGCGCGTCTCAGCCCCAGGTATGTCTCAGCCCCCGGCGCGTCTCAGCCCCAGAGGTGTCTCAGTCCCAAGTATGACTCTGCTTTCCTGCACGGTTGGCACGGATTACAAATCCGCACCAGCGGGGCGGTGCATCGAAATATTTCTGAATCTGTTTCCGCATTTGATGGATCTGCGTTCAAAATCAAGGCATCTAAAGGTTAAGGTTGAGATTAAGGCTGAGCGAAGCGAAGTCCCGAAAACGAAGTGATTCGGGATTGAGGTATTCGGGAATACCCCTGTCATCCTTAACGAAGCTGAGTGCAGAGAAGGATCTGTTAGCTTTCCAATAGAATCTTCGCTTACGCTCATCCATAACCTTAACCTTAATCTTAATCTTAGTCTTAATCTTAATCTTAACCTTAACCTTAACCTTGTTTATATTTATATATTTCTTATATTTGCAGATATTTCGTTTTAACCTCAAACAATATACATTATGACAAAAGCAGGACTGGATCCAAGAAAACTGGAAGATGCTGCCAGCAAACTCAGGGCTATGGCGCACCCCATGCGAATTGCCATTATTGGCCTTTTGGAAAATAATGAACAGATGAATGTGACTGAAATCTACGAAACCCTAAAAATTGAACAGGCATCTGCTTCCCATCATCTTAATATTTTAAAAAATAAAGGCGTTCTGGATTCAAGGCGCAGCGGAAAAAATACCTACTACTTTTTAAAGCACGAGGCATTAAGCCAAATGATCGATTGCCTGAACCGCTGTCATTAGAGCCAGACACATTTCGATAAATAAAAAGCTGTCTGGCATCCGGACAGCTTTTTCATATATTTCAGAAAAAATGTGTGACAAAACAAAAGACACATATCAGGAAAATAACATCAAAATGGCAGCTTTTTGTAAAGCATTGGCACACCCGGCGCGCATTACCATCCTCAAGCTGCTGTTGAGTAAGGAGTCCTGCATATGCGGTGATATTGTAAAAGAAATACCACTGGCTCAGTCAACGGTTTCCCAACACCTGAAAGAGCTAAAAAAAGCCGGGCTGATCCAGGGAAATATCACACCCCCACAGGTAAAATACTGTATCAATCAAGACAATTGGCTCGCGGCAAAAAAAGCGCTGAAAACGTTTTTAAAATGATCATAAAGAAACTTTTTTTAATTTTTTTGTGATTTTTTCGTTGGCTTTTAAAATAGTTTTATCGTATATTTGCGATAATTATATAATTACAGTTATTTAAATCTTTTTTGTATGATGCGAAGAATGATTTCATTGTTAGGAATGCTCCTTTTTGTTTTTGCCTCTTTACAAGCTGAAGAGAAAAAAGGACCACAATTCAAATTTGAAAATGACCGACATGATTATGGCACTGTATATCTGGACGATATGCCTGAAACCAAGCTTGCTATTAATTTTTCAAACACAGGCGACGAACCCCTGATTCTGGAAAACGTCCGTGCATGTTGCGGCACAAGGGTTACACAATGGCCCAGAGAACCCATTGCACCCGGAGAAGAAGGAGTCATCAATGTTGAATTCAGGCTTGCACCCAGGCCACACCGTATCAGCCGAACCGTTACAGTGACGTATAATAATTCCGAAAGACCCACTGAACGCTACAGGATCACTGGTCAGGTTGTTGCAAGAGAAGAAGAATAAATCTTTTACTCTATGCGAATACTCCTTTGGGTTTCCCGGATTCTATTCGGGACGGTTTTTATTTTTTCAGGTTTTGTAAAAGCTATCGACCCGCTTGGGTCTGCCTATAAATTTCAGGACTATTTTGTGGCCTTTGGCATGGAGTGGCTCTTTTCTACAGCCCTGCCAATGGCCATTATTTTGAGCACACTGGAGCTCGTGATCGGTATTGCCGTGCTTCTGGGTATAAAAATGAGGTACAGCGCCTGGGGAGGCCTGCTATTCATGGCTTTTTTCACACCGCTTACATTGTTTATCGCTATTACAGATCCCGTTCCGGATTGCGGCTGTTTTGGTGATGCCATCATTATCAGCAACTGGGACACGTTTTATAAAAACCTGTTTATTTTCGCTGCGGCCATCATCGTGTTTATTTACAGAAACAAAATAAAGCCGCTTTGGTCGGAGAAAGGGGACTGGATTTTACTGACAGGCATTACCGGCCTGGCCATTGGTCTGTCTGCCTATTGCCTGACATATCTGCCGGTGATTGACTTCAGGCCGTGGAAAGTGGGCAACGACATTAGCGAACTGGTTATCCCAAGTCCTGAAGAAGCTGACATTTATTTGATTTTTGAACACAATGAAACCGGAAAAACCGCTGAGTACCCGGCTGGCGATTACCCCTGGGATGATCCGGAATGGGTTGCAGAATGGAACTATAAAGACCAGCGCAGAGAAATAATCAAACCTTTTCAGGAAGCAGAAATCGAAAACTTTTATATTGAAGATGAATTTGGAGATGACCTTACAGAGTTTTTCGTCACGCACGATGATTACTGGTTCGTGGTTGTTGCCCATGACCTGAACAGGACCAATACACGAGCTTTTAACCGAAAAATAACACCACTGGCTGGTTCTGCGGAACAGGAGGGCTATAAGCTTATCGTGCTCACGGGTTCTTCGCCGGATGCAGTGGATACGTTCAGACATACGCATCAAACGCCCTATCCATTCTATCTTTCAGACGATATTGAATTGAAGACCATTATCCGTTCCAACCCGGGATTGCTTTTGCTGAAAAACGGCGTGGTGCTGGCAAAGTGGCCGCACAGGCGTATCCCTGAATTTGAAACAATCAAAAAGCAGTATCTGGATTAATTCAATCGGAGATCTTCGCGTCTGGAGCCGAAAAATAACTTCAGGATTTTTGCAGAAGCCCCGGCCTCAACACCTTTAACGACCTCGGTTTTCGGATGCAGGATATTCCGTCCTCCAATAAGGGTATATCCCCTTTTTTTGTCATCAGCACCATACACAAGGCGTCCGAACTGTGCCCAGAATATCGCACCTGCACACATCAAACAGGGCTCAAGGGTTACATAGAGCGTGCATTGATTCAGGTATTTTCCCCCAAGGTGATTTGCTGCAGCAGTTATGGCCTGCATCTCCGCGTGTGCCGTTACATCTGTAAGCATCTCCGTTAGGTTGTGTGCCCTGGCAATGATGCGGTTGTCGCAAACCACAACGGCACCCACAGGAACTTCTTCCTTCTCAAAAGCCTTCTGCGCCTCCTTCAGCGCTTCACGCATAAAATATGCATCCGTAAGGATCATAACTATATCAAAACTTATGGAATATCACTCCCTGATCCAACCAAATTTATTGCGAAGGTAACATTTAACCAGAAGGATAAACTTATCGGTGTTTGATACCCTGAAACGTTTCTTCTGCACGTCACCGGGAGTAACGTTCTGAATTTTTTTTAACAATTCCAGATAATATCTGTAAGCAAGATAAACACCCAATCTGACTTCTTTATCCAATGATTTTACACCCGGGAAAGCACCCTGAAAATCATCCCAAATCTCTTTTTCAATCTTGCTTTTGTCGGTAGCAGTAAAATTGTCGATATCCACTTCCGGGAAATACACCCGGCCCCTGTCGTGAAGATCAGACCTGATATCACGTAAAAAGTTGACCTTCTGAAAGGCTTCTCCCAATTTCC
>SKSI01000077.1 GCA_007123065.1 Bacteroidales bacterium | reverse complement strand
TACTTCTGATTTTGATCACTTCCGCATCAAGACCTGATGGGTAACGCTTCATCCACTCCAACACCTTTGCGCTGTCGGGGATCTGACGCCTGGCCTCTCCCCTGAACTGCCTGAAAAGGTGAGTCATATCC
The DNA here is from genome assembly GCA_007123065.1 of Bacteroidales bacterium. Classification (GTDB taxonomy): domain Bacteria; phylum Bacteroidota; class Bacteroidia; order Bacteroidales; family UBA7960; genus PUPG01. Next base: position 4,354 of record SKSI01000077.1, on the reverse strand, counting down.
CTGAAGAAGGCCGGCTCCACCTGAACTTCTATACCTGATGCTACTTTCCAGACGAGACCGAAGGGATCATTTGTCACCTTTGCCCCTCGAAGGTTCAGGTCTTTGTATATTCGTCCGGCATGGTCGAGGTAATCAAGGATTCGAATTGCAGCATAATCCTGCCAGGTGAGCGCCTCCATCGCTTCGCGTCCTTCCGATTCAAAACGGTAAAAACTATAAGTGTGCGGGTGGTTGTCCATATATTCCATTACCATACCACGGACACTCCCGGTAAAGTCATCTAAATTTTCAGATGCATTTAACAGATCAGCTACCTGTGGATTTTCCTCCAGGAATGATTTAAATTCTTTTTTTGATGAAGATTTGATGTTGATTTCTGTTATAATATGTTTACTTGTTATGGACATAATCTGTATTGCTCTTTTATTATGTGATGCCGGCGAAGTTTGAACGCCTTTTGGTGATCGTACCGGAAACTTTCCGGAAAACTGATAGAACGACAGGCAGCCGATACAAAAGATGCAAACACCGTTCCGGTTCCAGTTCCCATGCAAAGATACGGGTTTTAGAGGAAATGAGCAAGCCGGCAATTGGCTAGAATCTCATAAAACTCTTTATACCAGTTCTTAACGACGAATCCGTTGCGATTGATACCATCAAAAACAACCCCAGCAGAAACAGATGTACAACATACATCAGCGTTGTGGGGATCCCGGCAGTAAAAAAGCTGATCAGGAAAATCAGGATGGCAAAGGAGATCATCAGCAGGTTTCGTATTAGCTGATAGGGGATTCTGTAGTGTTTTTGTCCGAAGAGATAAGAGAGCATTGCGAGTGAGAAATAACAGATGAGTGTGGCCCAGGCCGATCCGTAATACCCAACGATAGGGATCCACCAAAGGTTGAGTAATATGGTAACAACAGCTCCAATCACGGAAAACCACGCGCCATAATAGGTTTTGCCTGTCAGCTTGTACCAGATTGACAGGTTGAAATAGATTCCCAGGAACAGATTCGCCAGCAGGAGGATGGGTACGACGATTAGTCCTTCGTGGTACTGTGGCCCGATGAAGTGCTTTACGACATCAATAAACAATGTAATACCAAGAAAAATAGTCAGGCAGGCAATCACAAAATAATTCATCACCTGTGCATAGGTTTGTTTGGCATCCTTTTGTTTGGCCTGTGCAAAGAAAAATGGTTCGGCGGCAAAGCGGAAAGCTTGTATGAAAATGGTCATCATAATGGCAAGTTTGTAAACGGCACCATAGATTCCCACTTGTGACATCGCGGTTTCCTCTGGAAGGAGAAATTTCAGCAATAGCTTGTCGAGTGCTTCATTGACCCATCCTGCCAGTCCGGCCACCAGCAGGGGCAATGCATAGATGAGCATCTTTCTCAGCAGCACCGGGTCAGGCTTTGTCCGCACCTGTCGCATCACCGGGGAAAGGAGCAGGAGCGTTACGGATGAAGCGATCAGGTTGGCGATGAACACATAGCCCACGCCAATTTCCGGTTTGTAAATATATGTCACATACTGACGAACCGTGTCGCCCGCATTTTCCATAAGCCATGGACAAAGAAGCAGGAAAAACAATACCAGGCTGATGTTAACGGCGATTCCTGCCAGCCGGATCACAACAAATCGCAATGGTTTGTTTTCGGCACGGAGTCTTGCAAAGGGAATGGCTGCCAGGGCGTCCATTCCGATGATCAGGCCGATCCATACGATGTACTCAACATTATCCGGATAGCGCATCACTGTTGCAAGGTCTTGCCGCCATAGCATCACAACAAGAATAAAAAGGGAAGAAGTGAACAATACAGAGAGGAGAGTGGTGCTGAACACCTTGTTTTTCTGCTCCGGGTTTTGTTCCGCGAAGCGAAAATATGCTGTTTCCATCCCATAGGTCAGAACGATCAGCAGAACGGCCACATAGGTGTACATAATGGTAACCACGCCATATTCACCGGGGAGAAAGACACGGGTATACAGCGGCACCAGGAGGAAATTGATCAACCTCCCCACGATGCTGCTCAAGCCGTAGATTGCGGTTTGTCCTGCCAGACGTCTCAGTGGATTCACGATCAGCCGTATTGTAAGAAGACTGGGCTAGTATCCGGAATCCTGCTCGGCACGCACTTTGGCTTTCCAGGCCTCGTAAGTACTTTTAAAAAACTCCGGGTTGTTCACCCTGAGCCAGGTTCCGTATTTTACGTAGTCAGGGATGATACCACCTTTAGACTTTTTCTGATCTTCCGGAACACCCGATTGGTTCAGATGACGCTCATAAGCGATTTTGCTGGGCCTGTCTTCTTTTCTGTTCATAATACAATACGTTTAACCTGCTTAGCGGCTTAGCCGACAGGCCAAAACACAAAGCAGGTTGTTTGTAAAAAAGATGGTAGCCCCGACAGGAATCGAACCTGTATCTAAAGTTTAGGAAACTTCTATTCTATCCGTTGAACTACGGGGCCGGTATCAGCTGCAAAGATAAGCAGATTTTCTGAATTTTAAGTATTAGTTGCCAAAAAGAATGTTTATTCCTGCCTTTTTTTTACTTAAAATTCATTTGGAGTTAACTGATGGTGCTTCCACTGGGGAAATCGTGTTCCGGAGCGATGAATGTCAGTGATCCATCTTGCTTCTCGGCCATCAGCAACATTCCGTGCGACTCAACCCCTTTGATCTTTCTCGGGGCCAGATTGGCAAGGATCACAGCTTTTTTCCCTACGAGGGTGGTACAATCGAAGTGTTCGGCAATTCCGGATACTACTGTGCGTTTATCAACGCCTGTGTCGACCAGTAGTTTGAGAAGTTTTTTTGTTTTCGGCACTTTTTCAGCTTCAAGGATGGTGGCCGTGCGCAAGTCCATTTTTGAGAAATCGTCAAAGGTGATGGTTTCCTTCAGTGGTTTTGAAGCCTCTTCCGCCATGTTGTTTTTCAAGGTTTCCTGCAGTTTATCAACCTGTGCCCGGATGGCATCATCCTCAATCCTTTCAAACAACAGTTCCGGCTTGTTGATTGCATGTCCTGCTTCAAGAAGGTTCTTCCTGCCCCCATCATTCCATCTGCATTGCTTCATTCCAAGCATATTCAATAATTTCTCAGATGTGAAAGGCAAAAAGGGCTCTGAAAGCACGGCCAGTCCGGCACACAACTGCAAACAGACATTCAGTATGGATTTTACCCGCTCCGGATCCGTTTTGAAGATCTTCCAGGGCTCCTCTTCTGTAAGGTAACGGTTTCCCAGGCGGGCAAGGTTTATCAGCCCTGTCAGGGCCTCCCTGAACCGATAATGATCCAGGCTTTTCCCAATGGCATCAGGAAATCCGGCCAGCTGATCGAGGGTTTGACGGTCTTTTTCGGACAAGAGTCCGGTTTCGGGCACCTTGCCTTCGAAATACTTATGTGTCAGAACCAGCGTTCGGTTCACGAAGTTTCCGAAAATGGCCAGCAGCTCATTGTTGTTGCGTGCCTGAAAGTCTTTCCAGGTAAAATCGTTGTCCTTCGTTTCAGGTGCCGCGGCACACAAAACATAGCGCAGCACGTCCTGCTTCCCGGGGAAGTCTTCCAGGTACTCGTGCAACCAGACAGCCCAGTTGCGCGAGGTGGAGATCTTGTTTCCTTCAAGATTCAGAAACTCATTGGAGGGCACATTGTCCGGCAAAATATACGATCCTTCGGTGTGCAGCATCGTAGGGAAGATGATGCAATGGAATACAATGTTGTCTTTCCCGATAAAGTGCACCAGCTTTGTATCAGAACTTTTCCAGTATTTTTCCCAATCTTTCCCGTTGGCCTCACCCCACTCACGTGTTGAAGAAATATAGCCGATGGGTGCATCAAACCATACATACAAAACCTTGCCGTCAAAACCTTCCAGAGGCAGCTTCACACCCCAGTCAAGATCGCGGGTAACTGCCCGTGGCATCAAACCCTGATCGATCCACGACTTGCACTGTCCGTAAACATTCGGTTTCCAGTCGTGCTTGTGTCCCTCAAGGATCCATTTTCTGAGCATGGGCTCATACTGATCCAGGGGGAGGTACCAGTGACGTGTTCGCTTCTTCACGGGATGATTGCCGCTCAAAACAGATTTTGGATTGATCAGCTCGTCAGGACTCAGAGATGTCCCACAGTTTTCACACTGGTCGCCATAGGCCTGTTCATAACCGCAATGCGGACAGGTTCCCGTGATATAGCGATCGGCAAGAAACTGTTTGTTCTCTTCATCATAATACTGCTCCGCCTCCTTTTCAACCAAAACACCTTTATCATAAAGGGTTTTAAAAAAAGCCGCAGCGGTTTCGTGGTGTATTTTGGCGCTTGTACGGCTGTAATGATCAAAAGC
>SKSI01000095.1 GCA_007123065.1 Bacteroidales bacterium | reverse complement strand
GGAAAGATGTAATGCCACAGTTTGCACACCTGCCACTGTTGCTCAAACCCGACGGGAAAGGCAAGCTCAGCAAGCGCGATGGCGACCGAATGGGTTTCCCCGTTTTTCCGCTCGAGTGGAAAGACCCTGAAAGCGGTGAGCTTTCAATGGGCTACAGAGAATCAGGATATTTCCCGGAAGCCTTTATCAACCTGCTGGCTATGCTCGGATGGAATCCCGGGACAGAACAGGAATTATTCAGCATGGATGAACTTATCCGGGCTTTTTCCCTGGAGCGCGCTGGCAAGGCTGGTGCCCGCTTTGATCCTGAAAAAGCCAAGTGGTTCAATCATCAATACATACAAAAAAAGCCACTGGAAGATATCGTAAAAGCCTATTCTGTTTTATTGAATGAAAAGGGTATTCAGATAAGTCTGGAAAAGACAACACAAATTGTTGCACTGGTTCGTGAAAGGGTAAACTTTGTGCACGAAATATGGGAACAGACCGCATTTTTCTTTTCAGCACCTGATGCATACGATCAAAAGTTTGCCAAAAAGAAATGGAAGGAAGACACCCCTGCATTGATGTCAGAATTAGCTGCAGGATTGAAGGAGTTGCCATCTTTTGATCACGGTCAAATCGAATCCTTCCTGCAGAATTTTATGGAAAAGCAAGATGTGGGTGCCGGAAAAATTATGCCCGGACTGAGGCTTGCGCTGGTAGGTGCAGGCAGCGGACCCGACGTGAAAGCGATTATGGAAATTCTCGGGCAGGAGGAAGTGGTGCAAAGAATTGAAAAAGCGGTGGAACAACTTTCCTGATCACTTCCGTTCCGGGAAGCTGTAACGGATGTATTCCTTTAGCTCTTCATACCATTCAGCACCAAAACGGCGTGTAAGGGCATCTTTCAAAAACTCAAACACTCTGACTTTCTGTTTCTTTCCATGCCTTCTGGCAGGATCACATACCGGCCACCGATGGTAGTTCAAAGCATCATAATGGGGATATTTAGTGACCCTGACCGGGTAAAGATGACAAGAAACCGGCTTGCGAAAGTCGATTAAACCTTCTTCAAAAGCACGTTCAATGGCACATTTTGCAATGCCCTGCGGATCAAAAAACACATAGGCACATTGCTGCCCGTCAACCAGGGGCGTGGTCAGGTCACCCTCAGCGTCCTTCACCCAAAAGCCCTGACTGTTAATGGCATCAAGCCCTTCAGGAATCATAAAAGGTGCCACATCTCCTGCTATTTCAACAAGAATTGCAGTTTCATCATCTGTTAATGGAGCTCCGGCATCACCCTGCACGCAACAACCGCCCTTGCATTTGGAAAGGTCACAAACAAACTGCTCTTCATACAGTTCGTCTGACAACAATGTCTGGCCCAGAATAATCATTGGGCAAAAGTAGATAAAAGCAGGTTTAGAATTGATATAAATAAAGCTGGTAACCCATAGCAGCCTAATTTTTACGCACGCCCAGCATATACCAGACATACAGGCTAAAAGCGGCGGAAGTACTTAATTGCAGCAGTAAAGGAGTTCCAACCAGAGGTTCAGCCGGCAGCACGGTGATGATGGCAAGATATTTTAGTCCGTAGTAGAACAACTTGCTTGCCCATATGCTGATGAAAATGGCCGCAAACTTATGCATCCGTTCTGACAAAAGGTGGAATACAAATACCATAAAGGTTAGCTCCACCGCAATAAGCAAGGATTTGACCAGAACGGGATGCGCGGAAATGAAATAGGAGAAAAAGGGTAACGTCAATGCCAGTATGTATGCGTTCGGGCGTCGGGTATGCACCAGTGCAAGGATCAGCATCAGGCGCATCGGCTCAAACAAATACAACTTGATGCTTAACATGTGTGAAATCGCGGGCACAAAATAAATGAATGCAAGTGCAAAAGCATCTAACAGCAATGCTCTGGTTTTTGCATCACTTAGAACTTTTTTTGATGTATGGATGACAGAAATCATATTTTATTTCTTTTTCAAGTTTAAAACAATTATAAATAAGTGTTTTGGATGCAGATTATCGGTTCAAAATTAAGAAAAAGCCGTGGCTTATTATAAATTTGTTAACGATTTTATCGGTTTTTTCCGATTGAATGATTTTTTTGTTTTTAAAACCAACAATATGGATAGAAGGGAATTTGTAAAAAAAGGGATGATCTACTCAGCAGCAGGAGGCTTATATGCCACCACCCTGGGCAAGCTGCCTGCTTTTGCCTCACCCTCCTCCCCCGCCGGACCGGGGAATTATGATTTGGTTGCCGTACGCAGAGGTGATCCTGTTGCTTTATATAAAAGAGCAATGGAGGAGATGGGTGGCATGGAGCGCTACATCAAATCCGGACAAACTGTTATTCTGAAACCAAATGCCAGCTGGGACGTACCGCCGGAGCGCGCCGCAAACACCAATCCAGATCTAATGAAAGCCATCGTTGAAGATTGTTTTAAGGCCGATGCCCGCCAGGTGTTTGCCTTTGACCATACTTGTGATCAGTGGGAAAAAAGCTATGACAACTCCGGGGTTGCCAATGCGGTCAGAGCAGGTGGCGGACAAATGCTGCCTGCTAATGTGGAACGCTATTATCAGGAGATTGACATTCCTGGTGCAAAACGCCTGACAAAAGCCAAAGTGTATGAACGATTGATGCAAGCCGACGTCTTCATCAACATACCGGTACTTAAACATCATGCATCAACCACCATAACCATCGCCATGAAAAACCTGATGGGCGTTGTGTGGGATCGCCGGTTCTGGCATCGCAACGACCTGCATCAGTGCATTGCCGACTTCTGTTTGTACACAAAACCGGATCTGAACATCGTAGATGCTTACCTTGTAATGACTCAAAATGGTCCGCGTGGAAGATCAGAAGCAGACCTGACAAGAATGCAAAGCATCTTGGTTTCCTCTGACATTTTAGCTGTAGATGCAGCCGGTGCACTAATGCTCGGACATCAACCCGAAGATATTACACACCTGCGCATTGCTTCAGAAATGGGCATCGGCCAAATAGATCTTGAACAGCTGAACATCAAAAGGGTAGCACTTGACTGATAAAAGCAAGCATCAAAAAAGCAGCATTCGAAAGGAGAAATCGTGAAGCAACGAAATTTTAAACATATCAGGATTGCAATATCCTTATTGATCTTTGTAGCACTTCTGTTCCTTTTTCTGGGTATTGAAGTCGGGCCGTTGAACCGGATAAGCAACTTATTACTCCATCTGCAGTTTTTCCCGTCGGTTCTGCACTTTTTTGCCCTGTTTTTTACAGTTTCCGCGTTGGGATTCGTGTTAATTATTCTGATGACAGTTATATTTGGAAGGGTCTATTGCTCATCCATTTGTCCGTTGGGAACTTTTCAGGATATTCTTATAGCCACCTCCAGGGTCCTTAAAAAAAAGAAACACCGCCGGTTCAAATTTGTTAGCAGCCGAAAGATGATTCTGCGATACAGTATTTTAGGTGCGACAATTGTGTTGTGGGTCAGTGGCAGCCTATTCCTGTTAAACCTTCTTGACCCCTATTCAAATTTCGGCAAGCTATCCACAAGCCTTTTTCAGCCGGCCTACATATGGTTGCACAATGTTGCAACATTCGCATTGGAAGGGATGGACATCTTCATTCTGTCGCCGAAAAGCATGCATGCACTGCCCTTTGATGTAGTGCTCATATCGGTAATGATCCTGATTACACTGATGTTGATGACATTTTTACGCGGCAGGTTGTTTTGCAACACGTTATGTCCGGTGGGAAGTGTTTTATCCCTTTTCAGTCTGAAACCTTTATTCCGGATAACCTTTACCGACGAAGCCTGCACCTTCTGCAAGCGATGTGAATGGGTATGCAAGGCGGAGTGCCTTGACAGCAAAAACAACAGGGTTGACCACAGCCGGTGCGTCAGCTGTTTCAACTGCCTTCAAAGTTGTCCGAACAATGGCATCCGCTACACGTTGAATCCCGCAACAAAAAAATCAGAAATCGCGGAGTCGCCCAAAACGGGAAAACGGCAGTTTCTATTAAACCTGGCTGCTGCCACAGCAAGCCTTCCCCTGCTTGGCAGGTTTGCCAATGCTCAACAACGTCGCGGGGAGCAACGGCGGAGGCAGCAACATCAGGCGGTCAGACACGGAACCGTGGGCGGAGCAGGGAGCATCCCTATTGGAGCCAGACTGCCGGTAACGCCGCCGGGATCATTAAGCCATGAACATTTCACTGGTAGCTGCATTGCCTGCTACCTGTGTGTCAGCGCCTGTCCGACCAAAGTAATTGTGCCATCATTTTATGCTTATGGCCTTGAAGGTTTTATGCAGCCAACCCTTGATTTCGAAAGGAGTTTCTGCAATTTTGATTGTGTGAAATGCACAGAGGTTTGTCCGACCGGAGCCATCACCAGACAAACAAGGGAAGAAAAACACCGGATACAAATCGGTGTTGTCCGGTTTCTTGTGGAAAGCTGTGTGGTAACTGCCGATAATACGGATTGTGGAGCCTGTTCAGAACACTGTCCGACGAAAGC